>CAZUZR010000027.1:0-11011 GCA_964625025.1 uncultured Planctomycetia bacterium
TAAGCCAATTGATAACCTTCAAATCGGCGCGTCAGGATTTTATGGTTACTCGCGCACCGATGCTACTGCTATCTCTGGCGCAAAGAAGAAAGTGGATGAGCCGGAGAATGTTTATGCTTTTGAATTTAGATATCAGAACAATAGGTTTCGTTGTGAGGCAGAGTATCTGAAAGGGCATTATGATGATTACAACGGTATTGAAAATGGGGTGATTTATAATTTGACAAAGGCGACTCCCCGCGGTTATTATTTTATGGGGGGATTCAGCCCGACGGAGGCAGTGGAATTGCTTCTGCGTTATGATTATTATGAGAAGAACGCCTCTTTGGCTGAAACGGGCTTGCGCACCACTACCTTGGGGGCAAATTTCCATTTTGATAAGCGTAATAAGCAAAACAAATTTATGTTAAATTATTTATTCAGGGACCCGGAAGATAATTTCGGGTCAAATATTAAAGGCCTTTTTATTGCGCAACTTCAATTGATGTTTTAGTTAAAAAAGAGCACATTCGATTTCCCTGCCAAATATTCTACTGAGGGCTATTTTTCTTATTTGACACTTTGCTACAAATATTATATAATCTAGCGAAGATGCAGGGGTTTATTAAAAGGAAACTTAAGAAAGAAATAAAAGATGGTTAAGCTCGTTGAGGCATATAGATGGTGGCGACAGGCAGAGGCGGACTTTTTGAGTGCAAAAGATAGTTTAAAGACAAAACATTATGAATGGGCATGTTTTCAATCGCAACAAAGTGGAGAAAAGGCTCTAAAGGCCTACCTTTATAAGAGGGGCATAAGAGCGATTGTCACCCATTCATTGAGGGATTTGGTGAAAGTAGCAATAAGATTTAACAAAGGATTTTCTGCATTGATGGATGCGGCGAGATACCTAGACACTTTTTATATCCCAACGCGTTATCCAAATGGGTTGCCGGGCGAGAGCACACCCGGAGAATTTTATACAGAGGAAGATGCTGCGAAATGCGTAAGATTTGCAGGGTTGATATTAAGAGAAGTAAAGAAATTTATAAGAGGATAAGGCAATACGTAAGGCAGCTTAAGGCCAGTTATCCGATTCGCGAGGTTTATCTATACGGTTCTTTCGCAGGTAGAGATATCAATGAGGGCAGCGATATAGATTTGTTAATCGTAGGTGATTTTGAAGATAACTTTTTTGAACGAATTTATAAGGCTTTGAGTCTTACTGAACTGCCTATAGAGCCTTTGGTATACACGCCGGCAGAGTTCGATAGGATGAAACGTCAGAAAAATCCTTTTCTTATGCAAGCGTTAAAGGGTGCAAGGAAGATATAATTCGCGGAACAAAAGCGTATAATTGCCCCTTTCTAATAGCCCATCTATAAAGCTTCTACGAAGATGAAAATCACAACAAGACTCGGCAATGGTGGCAAAACCGAAATCTTCGGTGGCAAGCGAGTGCCGAAATACGATTTAAGAATTGAAGCGCTTGGCGCATTGGATGAGGCGGTCTCGTTTTTAGGACTGGCAAAGACGAAGGTCAGAAGTTCACGTATAAAAAAGACTATTCGCGCAATACAAAGGGATTTGTTCAGGATAATCGCAGAGTTAGCCCGAGAAAAAAAGGATGTTTCTAAATACGAAAGGCAGATTAGAGAGCGCGATGTAAAACAGCTTGAGGATATCGGAGATATTATCGAGAGTAAAATTGAGGTTCCTTCACGTTTTGTGATTCCGGGAGTAAATGAAGCATCCGCTTGTTTACATATCGCACGGACGGTTGTCCGTAGGGCAGAGCGCGTCGTTGCAGCGCTTAATAAAAAGAGTAAAATCAATCCGCAGATTTTGGCCTACCTAAATAGATTATCAGACCTTCTATTTGTCTTAGCCCGATATGAAGAGTGAGGAGGGACAGTCCCTGTGCTAATCGGGAGGGTGTCCCCCCTTAGGAAAAATAGGATGTGTCCCTAATTTTAACGCGAGAGAACCTTAAAATTCCGGATTGTGCGTGGGAAAGAATCTTGGGCGATATCCCTGAAGGGGCGGCGAGCAGTTGTGCGGATAGGGGCGTTGCGTTAGGAGGGTTCGGAGCCGGCTCTTTTATGTATAGCATCTCAGGCGCATTTGGTCCCCGGGCTTTAAAAGTCGGCGCTTATGACCAGTTGTGGTTGGATGCCGGGGCATTTCATATCTACGAAAAGGTTGGGGCAAATCCTCCAAAAGTCAGAACGCTCTCGACAAATCCCGTGATGAAACCCGCCTGGGATAAATTAAAAATTGGAGAGGGCAAATATTACGCGCTCCAGCCAAAGGGTTGGGTGACCTACGAATATTTTGATTTAGATATTTCTTTAAAATTCTTTTCTCCCATAATCCCACACAATTATAAGGAGACATCTTATCCTGTTTCGGTGTGGCAATTCAGATTTTCAAATCCGACCTCTCGAGAAGCAGAGGTATCAGTTATGCTCACCTGGCCTCAGCTGCCTTTTAGCGGCAACATCCCTCGAAATGGCTACAAAAATTATCTTAAAAAAGAAGGCGATATAATTGGCGTAGTCTTAAAGGCAAATCATCCTGAGAATGTCGCAGAGACTCAAGATTCCGAGTGGTGTATCGTTGCGAGGCAATCGAAGGACGCAACTGTCACGTATGCTTTGAGTTGGAATAAAGATGGGGATGGTTCGGATATATGGAGCGATTTTAAATCCGATGGCGTTTTGGATAATAGGAGGCTCGATACTTCAGACTCTGCGACGGCGATTGCGGTTAAGCTCACGTTAAATTCAGGTGAGACGAAGGCTGTTGCGATTGTCATAGCGTGGGATTTTCCTGTTGTAAAATTTGGCGACCCATTTGGAAGCGGGACTGAGTGGTGGAGGAAATATACAGAATATTTTGGCAAGGATTCAGCACATTCTTTTGATATAGCAAGTGAGGCGCTTAATAATTACGAAGATTGGGAAGCGAAGATGGATGAATGGATGAATCCGATAATCGAAAATCAAAAAATTCCCAAGTGGCTTAAGACAGCCGCATTTAATGAACTATATTATACGCAATTCGGCGGCACATTTTATGAGTCGGGATTAAAATCAGGACATAAACAAGAATATATGGGCTTACACGAGGACGACCATAAGTTCTTCGTTATGGAATCAATAGCGTATGCCTGGTGTGGCACTTTAGATGTGCGGCATTATAATTCTATTATATATGCGAAGTTCTGGCCTGAGATAGAGCGCGATACCTTAAGATGTGTGGCTGATGCGATAGTCCATTATGACTCCTTACATCAGACGCCTCATGATTTCGGCACTCCTAAAGGCGACCCATTTTATTCCTTCGATGCCTACGGGACGACGAAAGCGCATTGGAAGGATTTACATTCAAGATTTATCCAGCAAGTTTGGAGATATTATTACATATATAAGGACGAGGAATTTTTAAATTATTGCTGGCTCGCTCTAAAATTGACATATGGATTTATGAAGACGCAAGATACGGACGGCGATTACCTTCCCAACAATAACGGCTCTGACAATACATATGATTCCTGGGGGTTCTACGGCACGAGCCTGCTTTGCGGTGGTCTATGGGTTGGTGCATTAGAGGCGATGGAGAAGATGGCAGAGGCAAAAAACGACCCGATTATCGGCGAAGTGAGAGAGTGGCTTAAAAATGCAAAATCTAATTTGGATAGGCAACTTTGGTATGAGGCTAAAGGATATTACAAGATAGATACGGCGGGTGAGACAGAAACTGCGATAATGGCGGATGGTTTAAACGGGCAGAGGTACTGTCAGTATTTAGGCTTGGATGATATCTTGCCAAGGCAGAGGATGATTTCTCATCTTAAGAAGGTCTATGAGATGTGCGTTGTCCCATTGGCGGATTTTAATGGCGATGGAGTCGGCGAATGCGGTGCGATAAATGGAATAAGAGAAGATGGAACAAATATCGGGCTTGACCAATCAGATGAAGTTTGGACAGGGACCTCTTACTTTCTGGCGGCGATTATGTATAATTTGGGGTTGAAAGAGGAAGCGTTAAAGACCGCATATGGAGTATATTATATTACCTATGAGAGCGAATTGACCGCATACTGGTTTAACACGCCCGAGGCGTGGCGCGGCGACGGACTTCAACCTCGCCCGAGAAATCCTGAACAATATCAAAGGCCCAGGGCAGTCTGGGAGCTGATATTCGAGCTAATAGAGTGAAAAAGAAGAATTTTTGGGGACGTTCCCCGCGGGGACACCCTACTAAATGGATATGTAAGTGGACTGTCCCCAAATGGAACGTCCCCAAGTCCCTGATTTTTCTTCTGTTTTTCTTCTCTAATGTTGCATTTGCAGCAAAGGTAGATTATGCGGAATTAGAGAAGAAGAAGTCCACCGAGATGACGACCGACCAATTTTTGGATTTGGTCGAGTATAAGTCATTTTTATTTTTTTGGGATGAGGCAAATCCAAAGACCGGGCTGATAAAAGATAGGGCGAAGAATTTTAAAAAAGATAATTCCAAAGTCGCAAGCAGCGCCTCAGCTGGCTTTGGATTGACGGCGATTTGCGTGGCTCAAAAACGGGGATGGATTACTTATAGAGAGGCGCATGAGAGGACGCTTAATACTTTAAAATTCTATCGAGATAAAATATATCATAATCACGGTTTCTTTTATCATTTCGTTGATATGAACACTGGCCAGAGAAGTTGGGGAAGTGAGGTCTCCTCAATTGATACGGCGCTATTTTTGGCAGGGGCTTTATTTGCAGGAGAATATTTCGGCGGAGAGATTAAAAAAATCGCAAATGAAATATATGAGAGAGTGGACTTTCAGTGGATGATGGCGGACGGCGAAGTTCTAAATATGGGTTGGAAACCTAAGACGGGTTTTTTGGATGCGTGGTGGGGCTCATATTGCGAGCATATGATTTTATATCTCTTGGCAATAGGCTCGCCAACCCATCCCATCCCCGCCTCTACCTGGCATAATTGGGCAAGGCCAATCGGAAGTTATGCAGGCAATATCTTAATTGAGTGCTCCCCGCTTTTTACACATCAGTATTCGCACATCTGGGTGGATTTTAAGGACAAACACGACGCTTATGCAAATTATTTTGAAAATTCTGTTCAGGCAACTCTGGCGAACAGGGCATATTGCATTGAGCTGTCGGAGCAATTTAAGACTTTCAGCGCAAATGTATGGGGGCTTACAGCGGCTGATGGCCCCAGCGGATATAAGGCTTACGGCAGCAAACCAGGTTGGGACACTGGGATAGACGGAACCGTTGCCCCAACTGCGCCTGGCGGCTCAATAGTATTTACGCCTGAGTTATCGTTAGCGGCTTTGAAATATATGTTCGATAATTATAAAGATAGAATCTGGGGAAGATACGGTTTTACGGATTCGTTTAATTTAGATAAGAATTGGGTCGCGTCTGATGTAATCGGTTTAGACCAAGGCGCTATGATGCTTATGATTGAGAATTATAGGACCGGGATGGTCTGGAAATATTTTATGAGAAATAAGAATATTCAGAATGCGATGAAGGCGGTTGGGTTTGTGCCTGATAAAAAATTGCCATCCTCACTTGCGTTGGTTGATTTGAGCGGCAAGTGGAAATTTAATAAAGGCGACGACTTCTCATGGAAGTCGACGGAATACGATGATTCAAATTGGGCGGAGATTGATGTCCCGGCAAACTGGGAGGATGAAGTAGTTAAAGAATACGACGGCTTTGGCTGGTATAGAAAGTCATTCGATTTAGACGTAGACCAAAAGGAGGCGTGGGAGAAAGAAGATATCATCTTGCAAATTGGCAGCATAGATGATTGCGACTGCGTCTATTTTAACGGAAAGAAAGTGGGCGGATTAGGGCGTTTTCCGCCGTTATATATAACGGCATATGATAAAATCAGAATATATCGCATCCCGAAGGAATTGATAAATTACGGTGGTAAGAATACCGTGGCGATTAGAGTTTACGATAAAGGCGGCGACGGAGGCGTCACAAACGGGCCGGTAGGGTTCGGGCCTCTGGCTTCAATACAATATAAGCCGATAGTATTTGAACCAACCGAAATGACCCCAGCTGTTTTGGCATTAGGAGTGGATAAAAAATATTATACCATCGGAGAAAAGATATCCATTCCGGTTTGGATTTTAAATAATAGGGATGACCAGATGCAGGGACTACAAGTAAGTTTAACGTTGAAGGACAAGACGACCAACGAGGTGATTTCAAAAAAGGATATAAGTATAGATTTAAAAGGTGAGGAGTTTTTAAGTCTATCCACGATTGACTACGAAATTCCCGAAGATGCAGAAAGCGGGACAACTTATGTTTTGGAGGCAAGGCTTAAAAATTCAGCAGGCAGGACGATGGCGCAGGAACGGGTCTCCATTAAAGCGATTAAGACATACGACTTAAGCGGAAGATGGCTTTTCGCAAAGGGAGATGATTTAAATTGGGCGAAGGCGCAATACGATGACAAAAGCTGGGCAGAAATAGAGGTGCCTCAAAGATGGGAGGATGCGGGCTATTCGGATTACGACGGCTATGCTTGGTATAGGACTCGTTTGAAGATACCCGCTAAATTGGCAAAGGTTTGGGAAAAGGAAAGATTAGGCATTATAATCGGCGGCATCGATGACTGCGATGAAATATATTTAAACGATGTAAAAATTGGTGGGAGCGGGCAATTTCCACCAGGATATAAGACCGCTTGGAATGAAAAGAGGGTTTATTCCATCCCGCAATACAGAGTGATATTTTGGTTTATAAAAAAGCCCGTCTTTAATAGAGAGGACGAGAATGTCTTAGCGGTTCGCGTTTATGACGGAGGTGATGATGGCGGCATCGTTTGTGGCCCAGTGAGAATCGGACCTATCGGCGAATTGGAGGAAAAATAGGGACAGTCCCGCAGCCAAAGCCAAGGGTGTCCCCTCTATAAGGATAAAAGGGACACCCTCCCGATTAGCACAGGGACTGTCCCTAACGCATTTCGAGGATGAGGCATTTGAGATAATTCGATTCTGGGAAGTTGACGAGGATTGGGTGGTCTGGCGGCTGGATTCGTTTTTCAATAAGTCGAGCATCTCTTTTAGATTCCTTTAATGCTTCTTTTATAATTTCATAAAAACCTGCCTCAGATAGATTGTAAGAACAAGAGCAAGTAATTAAATGTCCGCCCTTCGATAATAATTTCATCGACCTAAAATTTATGTCGACATAACCACGAACCGCATCTTCTAAATCCCTTTTTGATTTGGCGAATGCAGGCGGATCCAAAACTATCAAATCGAATTGCGCCGCTTCTTTTTGATAGGATTTTAAAACATCGAATACATTGCCATCTTGGGTTTTTATATTTGTAAGTTTATTTAATTTAGCATTTTCTTCTAATACTTTAAGCGCCTGTGCAGAAGATTCGACAGCTATAACCTCATCCGCATATCTGGCAATATGTAATGAAAATAATCCCTGATAAGCAAAACAATCGAGCGCCTTTCCTTTTGCGTATTTCTCAGCTGCTATTCGATTACCTCTTTGGTCTAAATAGGCGCCGGTCTTTTGTCCGTTTAATACATCGACGAGATATTTAATTTCGCCTTCATATGCTTCTATTTTCTTTGGCGGGTTCCCATAAAGGACCCCTTTTTCTTCTGGCAGTCCCTCCAATGTTCGCGCTGTCACATCATTTCTTGCAATGATGGATTTGGGCCTTAATAGTTCAACCAATATCTCTACGATTACATCTTTTATCTTATCCATCCCTGCCGAAAGAGTCTGAATTGCAAGATGTTCGTCATATCTATCTATTATGAGGGAAGGAAGGTAATCCGCTTCGGCGTGGGCGATGCGGTAGGCATTTGCGTTTGTTACTACTTTTTTGCGACGAGCGAAGGCATCTTTAATCCGTTCAAACCAGAAGCCCTTGTCTATTTCTATGTCTCGCGCCGTTATAAAACGAAGCGCAATTTTAGACTTACTATTATAGAATGCCTTGCCCGAAAATGCGCCAGCATAATCTGATACAGATACTATTGACCCGGAAAGCTCCTCCTCAGATTTTTCTAAGTCGTCTTTATATATCCACGGATGGCCGCTCCTATGCCATGCCAAGCCCTTTTTAGTTATCCTTATATGGCCCTTCTTCATATTTTGATTTTAACAGGTGCGATGCTTGTGTGTCAACCCCGCACCTTTGTTTTATTCATCTTGCAGAATAGAACATTTTTTAAAAACTTGAATATTTCAAAGGTGCGGGGTCAATTGTGATATAATAACGGCCAAAATGAAAAAGACAGGAAAACTAAAGCGTAGCCTAAAATACTCGATGCTCGATGGTGTTTTTGCGTCTGCGATGCTCGGTTTTACCGAGCAATATATAACCCCTTTTGCCATCGCATTAAAGGCGACGACCGCTCAGGTTGGCATGTTAAGCGCCTTTCCAAATCTTATCGCTTCCTTAGTCCAATTAAAATCCGCTGATGTCACAGAGCATCTAAAAAGCAGAAGGCGCATCATAAATATCTTCGTCTTTTTGCATGCTTTTATGTACTTTCCAATTTTGCTTATTCCGTTTATCTTTAAAGAACATCAATTGGTTTGGTTGATACTATTTGTTACGCTTTTGACTTCATTTTTCGCATTTCCTGGGCCTGCGTGGGGAAGTTTAATGTCCGACCATATACCGCCTTCGAGCAGGGGCAGATACTTCGGGTGGCGCAACAGGATACTTGGGACGATAACCGTCGTTTGCGCATTTTTGGCTGGTTTTATTTTGAATATATTTGGCAAAGGTTCTTATGTTGGATTTGCTATAATTTTTGGGCTTGCCTGTATCTCAAGATTTATATCTTGGTATTTTTTAACAAAGATGTATGAACCGCCGATAAAGATAACTCAAGAACATTATTTTAGTTTCTGGGATTTCATTAAGAGGATAAGGCATTCCAATTTCGCGAAGTTTGTAGTTTATGTATCCAGTTTGAGTTTTTGCGTTAACATAGCCGGGCCATTCTTTGCGGTTTTTATGCTGAGGGATTTAAATTTTAGCTATGTAACCTACACGATAATAGTTACAACCGCCACTATAGCTACATTGCTTACGATGAATATTTGGGGACACCATGCTGATAGAGTTGGAAATTTAAAGGTTATAAGGCTCACCTCGTTTTTCATTCCGATAATTCCCACGCTTTGGTTATTCTCGCACGACGTATATTACCTGGTTTTAATACAGATTTTTGCAGGCTTCTTCTGGGCTGGGTTTAATTTGTCCATCGCGAATTTTATTTTAGACGCAGTTACACCTGAGAAGAGGACGAGATGCATAGCATATTTTAATGTGATTAATGGAACCGCAATTTGCCTCGGCGCTTTATTGGGCGGCACGTTAGCAAGGATGCTGCCGCCGATTTTTGGATATAGGCTACTGACTTTATTTTTAATCTCCGGAATTTTGCGCGCCATAGTTGCCGCTATAATTCTACCGAGAGTTAAAGAAGTTAGACACGTAGAGAGCGTAAGCAGCGTAGATTTATTCTTTAGCGTAATCGGCATAAGGCCTATAAAAAGAGAGGGCGAAAAAGAAATTTAGGGATACTTCTTTAGATTAATTTCAGAACCGTCCCTGCTTTGTTGACTTTTTAAGGCTAATGGTTTAATATAATTATTTTAAAGGAGGGGAGTTTGATAAAGGCAGCCAAAATATATTCATTGATTTTTATCCCGCCCTTAGCGCAGTATGTTGTTACGCTTGAAGAAGTGGATGGCACAAGGCTCGTTCCGATATGGATAGGCATAACCGAGGGAAATGCAATTGCGATGGTCCTTCAGGGCGAGAAATTTCATAGGCCGCTGACCCATGATTTAATGGCGAATATCTTGAGAGACGTTGGCGCTAAAGTGGAAAAGATAGTCATAAGCGACTTAAAAGAGAATGCCTATTATGCGACAATAACCATAAAACAAAACGGCAAAACTTATGAGATAGACTCACGCCCCTCAGATGCGATGGCATTGGCGGTCAGGACGAATTCCCCGATATTCATAGATGAGATAGTGCTCAAACTCTGCCCAGTAATAAGTAAGCCGATTACTGAAGACGAAGTTAAGAAATTCAAGGAGGAACTTAAGAATTTGCGCCCTGAGGATTTCTTTAAGAAATTGGACGAATCCCGTTAGAAATAAGATTTCTAATGGGATGAAGAGGGCGGTAAGGCCGAAGGCACGATAGACTAAAATGGCTCTAATCAAAGAGACGATAAGGGAACCCCTACCTAAAACTTATGAGCCGATTCGATTTGGCAGAGAAGTTTGTAACGATTTTCAAACCGCAACGGCCAAGGAGTGGATTGAAACGAATGGCCTCGGCGGATATGCATCTTCCACGATAATAGGAACGAATACGCGAAGGTATCATGGATTATTAATCGCAATCACTAAGCCGCCATTAGGGCGAATGGTCATCCTTTCAAAATTGGAGGAGACCTTGGTATTAAAGGATGGGACGCGATATAATCTTTCCTGTAACAAATATCCCACCATCGTTCATCCCGAGGGCTACAGATATTTAGAGGAATTTAAGGTAGACCCATTTCCGATATTTACTTATAAAGTCGGCGACGTTGTAATTGAGAAGGCCGTATTTATGGTTTACGGAGAAAATACGACAGTTATAACATATAAAATTCTAAGCGCCCCCGGCTATCTTGAGTTGCTGGTGCGTCCGCTGATTGCGGCGCGAGACTATCATTGGATCTCTATCGAGAATACGAATTTTAATAAAATTGTGGAATCTTTAGAAGGTTTTATAAAGATGAAGCCGTATAATGAATGCCCTATAATATATTTGGCTCACAATGCTGATAGATTTGAGCCGGCAGGTTATTGGTATAAAACATTCGAGTACGAGAGAGAAAAAGAGAGGAGGCTTGAATATCACGAGGACTTATATAGCCCCGGCGAATTAGGATATTTGGGTAAGGAGGACGATAAAGCCCATCTAGTTGCCTCGAAGG
>CAZUZR010000027.1:11021-17646 GCA_964625025.1 uncultured Planctomycetia bacterium
CGGTTGAAATGGTAAATGCGGTGTAGGATTGTGGTGTATATTGTTTATGACGGGTTATTTGGACGGTTTATGTTTATTTTTGATTAGTTTGATGTTTTGAATTAGGTTTTTTGGTTAAGGAGGGCGATAAAGCCCATCTGGTTGCCTCGATGGAAGGAAGGAAGATGCGCTCGGTTGAAGTATTAGAGTCAAGCGAAGTGCTGCGTCGCAGCGAAGTTCAAACTATGTCTAAATTGAAGGACCCATTTGCCCTGCAATTGGTAACTGCCGCAGATTCATTTACGGTCAAGAGGGCGGACGGGTTGACGACGGTGGTCGCTGGATATCATTGGTTCTGGGACTGGGGAAGGGATGCCTTGATTTCGCTACCTGGTTTGACGCTTGTCCTTGGGAGGTTCGAGGAGGCGAAGAGGATTTTAACGACGTTTGCAAAATATTGCGACCAAGGAATGGCACCAAATAGATTCCCAGAAGAAGGCAAAGACCCAGAATATAATACCGTTGATGCATCGTTGTGGTTTTTTTGGGCAGTATATAAATTTTTGGAATATACGGGCGATTACGATTACGTTGAGGAAAATATTTTAGACTGCCTCGAAGAGATAATCCAATATTACATAAATGGCACGAGATACGGGATAAAGATGGATAGGGATGGCTTGATTTCAACTGGCGATTCAGGGGTTGGGCTTACCTGGATGGATGCAAAAGTTGGCGAGTGGGTTGTAACTCCAAGGTACGGCAAAGCCGTTGAGGTAAATGCCCTCTGGTATAATGCCTTGAAGATTATGGAGTCCATATGCGAGAAATTAAAATTAAGATACAAAAATGAATGCGCGCGGCTTGCGCATTTGACGAAGAAAAGTTTCGATTTGGTATTTTGGTATGATAACGGTGGATATCTATATGACTGCGTAAGCGAAGAAGGGGCAGACAAATCGATAAGGCCTAATCAAATTTTCGCCATAAGCCTTCCGTTTAGAATTATTTCTAAAGAGAAGGAGGAGAGGGTCCTTGGGGTAGTAGGCCGAGAGCTTTTGACGCCGTATGGCTTGCGCACATTATCTCCGAGGGATAGAAATTATCGAGGGGTCTATTCAGGAGACCAGCGCACTCGTGATGCGTCATATCATCAAGGCACAGTCTGGCCTTGGCTTTTAGGCCATTTTATTGTTGCGTATCTAAATGTGTATGGCAGGACGAAAAAGACCAAAGAACAGGCAAGAAGGTTCTTGATTCCGTTAAAGGGGCACTTAAAAGAGGCTGGGTTAGGGACCTTATCTGAAATTTTTGATGGAGACCCGCCATACAATCCGCGGGGCGCTATATCACAAGCCTGGAGCGTTGCTGAAATCTTAAGGGTATATAAGGAAGAACTTTAAGTGAGATACCAAAGGATAAAGTCAACCCTTACCGCCACCGATGCCATGTTCGCCATCCTTAGATTACTGGCGTTTTTTGGTGGCTTGGCTTGGGTTGCCCTGCATCCTTTGTCGCCGAAAGAAAAGATATATCTTTATTATCTATTCCTCTATTTTTTTATATATACCTCAATTACATATTTTTTTATTTTTAAGTATCCAGAAAAGGTTCGTAAGTTATATCTCGTCGCGCTTATCTTCGATTTAGGTTTTCTATTTTTGTTGCTTCCGAAAACCGGCGGGTTAAATTCTGGTTTTGGTTTGGGCTTCTATTTGCTCGTGGCGCTGCATTCCTTTTATTATGGCCTGCTGCCGGGGGTTGGAGTTGCCACTCTCTCATCTGCGCTCTATATTTTTAGTTGTCCATCCTGTTGGGCGAAGGTTCATTGGACGGATTTAGCGCTTCGGATAATCTTTCTATTTTTAGTTGCGATTAGCCTCGGGATTTTATCCGAGAGGGAAAGGCGGATGCACAGGAGGCTCATCCACGCCGAGCGGCTCGCCGCTATAGGAAGAATGTCATCTGAAGTCGCTCACGAGATTAAAAACCCATTAAGTTCAATTAGCCTTAATGTGGAGCTACTTGCGGATGAATTAAAAAAATATACCGGCGCTGACACGAAGGAGGCGCGCACCCTTATGAATTCAATTATGTCCGAAGTCGATAGGTTAAGTGGCGTGGCGGATGAATATCTACAGTTCGTAAGGCAGCCAAAATTGGAATTTAAAAGATGCAACATTAATGGACTGATAGAATCGTTAATAAAATTTTTAGAGAGAGAGGCCTTTCATAAAAAGGTATCGTTTATTAAAGCATTTGAAGAAAAGCTCCCCAAGCCATTGCTTGACGAAAGACAATTTCGCCAAGCCATACTTAACATCTTCAGAAACTCATTCGATGCGATGTCTAATGGAGGTGAGATATCTGTTGCGACCAAAAAATTAGAGAGCGATATTGAAATATTAATTAAGGACAGCGGGGTTGGAATTGCTAAGGAGCATATAAGGCGAATATTCGACCCCTTTTTCAGCACCAAAGATGTTGGCACGGGACTTGGCCTTTCGATAGCAAGGGATATAATCAACGAGCATAACGGAGAGATTTCCTGCGAAAGCGAAAAGGACAAAGGCACGGTTTTTACGATACGGCTTCCTATCTCTCGTTAGGGGACGTGTCAAAAAGGGACACACCACAAAACACAAAACAAGTAGAGTGTCCCCAAGTGACACGTCCCTTTAGACCCTTGCGCACAGGCCCCGCTCTAACGTATAAGGAGAGGGCGTCGGGCCGGGTAAAATCCTTGACTTGCTGTTTGGCTTTAATGTATATTGAAAGGAAGGTGTTAAGATGGCGAGGATATTAATAGTAGATGATGATGTTGAGTTTGGCACCGCGCTCTCAAAGATTTTGAAGGGCGAAAAATACGAAACACAAGTTGCATTGAGTGCTCAAGAGGGCTTAGGGCTTTTAAAGGCGGGCAAATACGACTTAGTCTTTGCTGACCTTTCAATGCCAGGCACTAATGGGATTGCGCTTTTGAAAGATATTAAAAAGGATAATCCAAAACTTCCAGTTGTGATAATAACTGCGTTTGGAGAGTGGGACGCTTACGCAGAGGCCGCCGAAAAAGGCGCGCACTCTTTTATAAACAAACCCGTCAAGAAGGAAGAGATTCTCCAAGCGGTTGAAGATGCCCTAAGGCCTCATAAAGGATGAGATTTTTATCTTCGGCGAAATTGCGTAATTACTCCTCCAGAGCCGATATAGTTTTAAAACATAATCAGACAATTAGGCAAGAAAGATAAGTAACTACCCCACCTCATCTTAAGCCTGTCTTAAAACGACCTATGGTATCTTGTAACCTATGGGAATCCAGCTCTATTTTTAGAGTGATATTTTAGTTGTTGCTGAGCATAATTTTTTGTATAATTAAAGCCGTGCCTAAGCAAAAGACCAATATAAAAATCTGGATTATGCCAAATGGTAGACACCAGACCGCAAGGATTATGGAAAGGGAAATCGAGGCCTTTCAAAATAGACATCCTGATTTAGCGGTGGACTGCTCTGTCATTTCATGGTCTCAATCCTGGCAGCGGATAATATCAGCGGTAAAGTTAAAACAGACGCCAGATGTATTTCAGATCGGAAATACTTGGACGGGAACGCTTGCTACTTTGAACGCCTTAATGGATATCTCGGATAGAGTCAAAAAGACTTACGGCGAGAGAAAATTCTTTTCCGTTGCTTGGTCAACTTGCAGGCCTAATGCCTTAAATAGGATATATGCCATTCCCTGGTTCGCTGATATCAGAATATTATATTACAGAAAAGATGCCTTGAGAAAAAAGGGCCTACCTGAAGGATGTTTAAATACTTGGGATTCGTTTGAAAAAGCATGCGAAGAAATCAATGGGATCGAATTAGATGGGAGGCGAATCGCTGCCTTACGGATATTCGACCGCAAAGACCAGGAGCTGGTTCACAATATCGCGCCCTATCTGTGGTCAGCCGGCGGAGATTTTTTAAGTTCGGATGGTAAGCGCGCAGCGTTTCATACTAAAGAAGCGCTCAAGGGGATGGCCCTCTATTTCAATTTAATAGAAAAAGGGTATGCGCCACTGCCGTTTACGCCGACCACTTCTTTTGCGTTGTTCGATGATTTCTTCATCCACAAAAGATACGGGTTTCTCTTCGGAGGCTCATGGGCTTTATCGGTCTATCTGCCCGTCTCTTTCGATTCGCGCAGTTTCTTCTATGAACCTGAAGTTAGAGAGCAGTTCGACATAGCGTTGGTTCCCGTTGGGCCGGCAGGAAGGTTTAGTTTCTGCGGAGGCAGCAACCTCGCTATCTCAAGTTTCACTCGTTATCCCGATGAATCCTGGGAACTGATTAAATTCTTATCTTCGAATGAATCTCAAGTTCGTCATTGCCGCGCGACGGGGACACTTCCTAGCGCGGTCGAGGCATTTGACCTCTTATTTAAGCGCCAGACCCCACAAAGCAAGATATTAAAGGATTCGTATGAAAAATTTGGAAAGGGGCATCCACTAATCCCGCTTTGGGCAAGCGTTGAAATTATTTTAACTGAGGCGATCTATAATATCTTAGAACAGCTAAAGATTAAAAGTTATACCGAATCTCATTTAAAAGAGGTAATGAATGTAGCGGCGGAAAAGGTCGATTACCTCCTGTCGTTGTAGGAGAGAACGGCAAGGATGATGAGGAGAAAAGTTCGCAGAGGGCAAAAAGCAACGACCGATTCGAAAGGACATCTGCAATTGTTAAGGATGACATCTGGGGCATTTCGTCAGGCGGAACGTAGTTTGGATTACGCCCTAACCGTCGGATTGGAATGCTTGCTAAAGGATTCCAACTACGATTCGGCATATATATATCTTTACGATGAAAACACGAATTGTCTTGAATGTTCCCAAACGATTGCCAGAGGAAAAGGTGCAATTGTAGGCGAAGGAAGGCTTCCCGTAACCGAAAGGCAAGAGGATAAGATAAGTCAAGTCTATTTAGGTAAGCTCGACCATTTCATTTGGAATAATCGCATCAATATTTGTGTAGCGATAGGCAGGTTCAAGGAAAGGTTAGGCGTCATCATTGCCGATAAGGAATTAACAAAGGTGCCCATCGCAGAAGGCGAGGCAACTAAGCTGCACGATTTTACAGATGAATTTGCCTTGGGAATAAATAATCTAAGGAGTTACTTGAATGCCCAGCGCCAATTAAATAGATTTCTGACCTTCGCCAAGATAAGCACAGCCATAACCAGCACTATGAAATTGGAAGAGATGCTGACGATAATTTTACGTAGCGCTATAGATGAATTGGGATTTGATAGGGTGAAATTGCTTTTGATTAATAAAGAGACGAACTTGCTGGAGGGGAAATTGGTAGCGGATGTAAGAGGCGTATTTCAGGCCATCGAGAGTGAAAGATACCCCCTACGCGAAGGAGTGAATAGATTAGTGGATGCAGCGCTGGGCAAAGCGGGGTCGCACGAGGATAACGATGAGATATCGAGGTTGATTTTCAATATGCCCTTAGAGGTTAGAGGGAACATAATTGGCGTAATGGCTGTGGAAAATATTTTTAGCCGAAAGCCCGTCCTTAAAGAGGACTTGGAGAACATCAAGATATTTGGCAATCAGGCAGCGTTGGCGATTGAGAACGCCCGCCTATTTCAAAAAGTGGAGGAGCTCTCCATCCACGATGGTTTGACGGGGTTATACGTTTATAGGTATTTCAAGCAACGTTTAGAGGAAGAGGTAAGGAGGGCGAAGAGGTTTGACGAGGAGTTTTCCTTAATGATAGTCGATATAGACGATTTTAAGAAGTATAACGATACATATGGTCACCCGGTAGGCGATAAGATCCTCCAAGAGCTATCCAAGATATTATTAAGAAATGTGCGGGCGTTAGATATAGTTGGCAGATATGGCGGAGACGAATTCGTCGTCATCCTGCCTAAATTGTCAAGATTGAAGGCAAGGGATGTCGCTTTAAGGATTCATCGCGCAATTGGCGAACATAGATATCATATCGACGATAAGCCGATGAGCTTTACCGTGAGCATTGGGATAGCTTCATTTCCAGAGATAAGCGACACCGCAGAGGGTTTGATTAAGAAGGCCGATGAGGCACTTTACCTTGCAAAACAACACGGCAAAAATCAAGTCCGTTTAGCTTAAGATGCTCGGAGGTTAATTTTAAAGGAGGAGAATAAGATGTTTGGAATTGGGATGCAGGAGCTTTTAGTGATATTGTTTGTTGCCCTTCTTATCTTCGGGGCAGCGCGGCTGCCAGATATAGGAAAAGCTTTAGGTAAGACAATACAGGAATTTAAGAAGGGAATGAAGGAGATAGGGGATAGCGTCAAGGAAGACAAGGAGGAAGAAAAGAAGGCCTAAAGTAAACCCTGCCTTTGCATGCAAGGGCAGGGTAAAAATAATTTCTCCGAGCCCCTGGGCCTAATGCGTAATTGGCGATACTCTAAGTATCGGCGATGGCCTTTAAGGGCCGATTCGGGTGGGGAAGGAAACGAAGCCGCCTCCTCGTGTTTGGAAAGGAGAATTAAATCAATAAACGCTGGTTTTCCATTAGAGGAGGCCAGCGTTTTTTATTGAGAATTCCTTTCTCTGCTTTCGCCGCACCGCTCGAAAAACCCCAGCGAGGTTTTTCTCGCTCGGTGCAT
>CAZUZR010000028.1:0-6220 GCA_964625025.1 uncultured Planctomycetia bacterium
AACTGAAAGCCAAAATCTTGGGCAATTAAAATAGCCGCATTTCCATCCAACGTCTGATTTATCGTCGCCATTATTTTATGTTTCATCAATTTCATTATTATGTCGTTCGGCTTCACGTTCAATTTCGTAGCTAAATCTTTTACTGTGATAGGTAACCTTACGGAAAGTTTTTTAAGCTCGACCTTTTCTACTGGTGGGGTCACAACTTCTGCTGGGGCTGGCGTTTCTATTGCGGGCTTTTCTTCAACGGGAGGTTTGGTTTCAAGAGTAACCGTTGCAACTTCTTCTTTTGGCTTTTCTACTACAATCGGCTTTTTAACTTTTGCTTTCTTCGGTTCTTTTGGAACTGCTACTCGCTTAGGCCTTAAAACTTCTTCTTTGGCTTTAACCTTTGGTCGGCGAGGCTTGCGCACTTGTGGCTTTTCTTTAGGTTTTACCTTTGCCGCTTTAACGGGCTTTGTCGCCTTAACAGGTTTTTTCTCTTTTTTTGTACTTTCCTTAACCTTTTTCATTTCTCACTCAAAATCTCTTTAGCACCCTTGGATATCTTTTCGGCTGTCTTTTTGCCAATGCCTTTTACTTTGGTCAATTCCTCTATCGAGGCGGATGCGATTGACTCTATCGTCTTAAACTTCGCTACCTCCAACGCCTCCTTCATCTTTGGGCCTACGCCCGGTATTAAAGAGATATCTTTTTCTTTTTTTGCTTTGACCTCTTCCTTTGCAACGGCCTTCTCTTCTTCAGGCTTGGCAACCTCTGCCTCCACTAATGCTGTTTTAGATTTTATATCGACATTCCATCCTGTCAACTTCGCTGCCAGCCTTACGTTTTGTCCTTTCTTGCCTATTGAGAGGCTCAATTGGTCGTCATCAACTGTGACGAGCGCTTTCTTTGTTTCTTTATCCAATTTAATATTAGCGACCTTCGCAGGATTCAAGGCCGCAATTATATATTCTTTGATATCCTCATTCCACCTTACGATGTCTATCTTTTCGCCCTGCAATTCTTTTACGATATTTTTCACCCGAGAGCCCCGCATCCCAACGCATGCGCCGACGCAATCGACTTTCTCATCCTTCGAAGAAACGGCGATTTTGGTCCTATCGCCTGCTTCTCTCGAGATGGACTTAATCTCTACGATGCCCTCGTAAATCTCCGGTACTTCTAACTCAAATAATTTCTTAACCAGGCCGGGGTTGCTGCGAGATAGAATTATCTGCGGACCTTTTCCGGTCTTCTTCACATCCAATACATATGCCTTAATCCTATCCCCTTGCCTAAATGTCTCCTTCAGGGATTGCTCTCGTCGGGGGATAATGCCTTCGGTCTTTCCTAAATCGACTACTATGTTACCCTTCTCAAATCTATAAATAGTGCCGGTTGTCACATTTCCCATGCGGCTCTGAAAATCTAAGTATATTACATCTCGCTCCGCCTCGCGAATCTTCTGAATTATTATCTGCTTTGCGGTCTGGGCGGCAATCCTGCCAAAATCATCAGAAGGAACTTCCTTATCTCCAGAATAGACCTTTATAAGTCCCGTTGTCCTATCTAATTTTACGCTGACATCCCCTGCCTTAGGACCTAATGTCTTCTTAGCGGCGCTGACAAGGGCGGTCTCAACAGCGCCTATTAGCACTTCGCGGTCTATGCCTTTTTCCCTCTCTATATGATCTAAAACTGCCAATAATTCTCCGTTCATAATGACATCCTTTTTCCTTAGAATTTAAAACGAGATATGAAGCTTCGCCTTCGCTATTGTTTCCCTGGGTATTACAACCTCTTCTCCGATGGGCGTCTCAATTATTATCCTCTCGTCATTTACCCACTTTAACTTTCCCGTATGGTCTCTCCTGCCAGAAATCGGGGCATATGTGGAAATCTTGACCTCTTTTCCTATCGCCCTTTCAAAATCGCTCGTCTTGACCAAAGGCCTGTCCAAGCCAGGCGATTGAACTTCCAACACATAATCCTCTTCTATGAAGTTCGCTTCATCTAAAATTCGTTCGATCTTCCGGCTTAAGCGGCCACATTCGTCTATATTTATTCCGCCTCTTTTGTCAACGGTAAAACGCAATACCATACGTGGGCCTTCCCTGCGATAAGTAAGCTCCACCAGCTCAATGCCTGAATCGGAAAGCGCTGTAGCCGTTAATTCTTTAACTTTTTCTAAAATTTCCATATCCACCCTGTATTTTACCAAAGGTAAAGTTGCTGACAACAAAAAGAGTGGGTAAATTAAAACCCACTCCTCCTTTTAAAGTGGTATTTAGATGTAGCAATATTTATACTATAGGCGGGTTATTTTGTCAAGCAGATTTTTGACGTATCCCTATTTTTTATAAATTGCCGCAGCGATCATACCGCAGATGATAAACTCAATCATCCCATAGACGAACCACTGCACGCACAATGAAAGAGGAAGAGGATACATCACATATTCATAAAATCCATACGGGATACTCGCAAAAAGCCCGATGATTATGCCGTAACGGATCCCTTCTGCGATGCCTTTATTCTCGTGACCTTTGATGAATATATATATAAACAAAAAAGACAGGACAAAAGAACCTACGTACATAATCCACATCTTGGACATCATATCCGGGCGCCACACGTCTTTTAGGCTTTCATACACAGGCCTTAAAATCATCCCGTGAATTATGAAATCAAGCACTTGAAAAGCGAGAAAAACGGCGATGCTTGCTCCGATAAATCTTTTAACGTTCATAGCCTATCCCTCCTTACGGACATTCGGACATTATGGCACTTACCTCGAAATATTTCAATATCTAATACCTATGAAAGCCTGTCCTGCGCTTGGGCTTTTCCGGCGGCATCATAAGGCTCTTAATGGCTTCAAATATAATCTTAAAGTTGGCGTCGTAGCGTTTTTCCATCTCTTCAATCCTTTTTAGCAATTCCTTATGCGATTCAAGGATTCTGCGCAGTTTGACAAATGTCCTCGTAATCTGGATATTAACCTGCACCGCTCTTCTGCTCTTTAAGACAGATGAAAGCATGAGGATGCCGTGCTCCGTAAATGCTCTGGGCATCTTGCGCGTACCATCCCATCTTGATGTTCCAAAATGGAACATCAAGTCTTTAAATTCCTCTTCGGTAAGTTGAAACATAAAGTCCTCAGAAAAGCGCTCCTGATTTCTTGTCACCGCTTTATTTAGATCTCTCGTCTCGATGCCGTATAGGAGTGCCAGATCCCTATCGAGCATAACCTTATGCCCTCTTATGATAAATATCTTTTGTTCAATTGCCTCATCCTAACCCAATCTTCCCATAGTTACCCTCCTTATTTATATAGACGATAATTGGAGGAATTTTCTTTCAAAAAAATAGAGGCATTCGCTTGTAAGGAAACTAACGACCGTGTCTAGTCCGAATGAAAGCCCATTCTGCGCTTGGGTTTTTGCGGTTGCGGTTCGACTAGTTGCCTAATGACCTGAAAGATCGCCGCTATCTGCTCATCGTGTTTGCCAACTTTAGTTTCAAGTTCGTTAAGTTTATTTAGTATTTCCTTGTGCGTTGCAACAAGTTCGCGCAATTTCACAAATACACGCATAATAATGATATTTACCTGTATCGCTCTTTCGCTATTTAAAACGCTCGAAAGCATGGCAATACCTTGCTCTGTGAAAGCATTGAAGATATATCTTCTACCTCCCCATCTTGAGGTCGCAATTTGCGACCTCAAGTTTACAACCTCTTGTTTTTTAAGGGGAAACATAAAATCCGGCGGAAATCTTTTTGCGTTCCTCTTGACCTGCTCGTTCAACCTCTTTGTTGAAACTCCATAAAGTTTTGATAGATCCTCATCTAGCATGGCCCTTCTTCCTCTAATTAAATAAATCTTCTGCTCAACTGCCTCCTGAACTACCACATCGTTCATAGACTTGCCCTCCTTTGCCTTAATAGACGATAAATGGAGGGATTTTCTTTCAAAAAAAACAGGGCCGCCTTTTAAGCAGCCCTCAACATTAGCCAAAACAGGGTGTCCCCTTGGGGAACGTCCCCTATTTATTTACTATCTCTCCATGTAGGACATATCCCGTCGGTACCGACAGGGCAATCAGGTGACGCGCAACTACCGAGCTTCGTGCAATACGAACGCTGAACTAAGGACTGTGCCCATGTCTGTCCACCGAATGCAAGAAGGTATCTATCAACCATGGATGGTCGAACGTCGCGTTGCGTACAGTACTCTTGAACCTTGCTAACCACAGTGCGGTTTCGCCCTTTGCCCTTCGGTGGCACAAGCCCTACGTTTGTCGCAACGCGCATGACCACAACGTCGGGTTTAAGACAATCAAGGTGCATATCGTTCTCAAGGAAGTGAAGCAATGTCACTTCGTTCTCAATTATGGGCATGCGCCGCGATTTCAGATCGTTGCGCAACGCGTCGAAGGACTCCCAGAAGCATTTGATATCTTCGGCCGTCCCCACCCGCTCTGGGAAATGCCACTTCGCAAGGTACTTCCAGAACCCGCCGAACTCACGGCCGGTCTTTGCAATAGCCTGCGCGGCCTGCAGAATCTCGGGAACCTTCCGCTTGAATCGCATTGCCTTGAGGTTCCTCCAATGTTGCGCGAGAACAACCTTCGCATCAAGTTGTGCGGCCTTTTCAACATCGAAGCCTGAAAATGCACGCTCCATAGCGCCGTCCTTGATCATGGCTGATACAAGATTGGATCTGGCCGCGCTGAACGCACGGAGTTCTGCAACTTTGCGAAAGAAGTCGTTGTCACTCAGTATATCTGAACCCTTACCATCCTCGTTCCTAAAAGTGGACAAAGCTACTGAGTCTACAGTTTTTCGAATAGCATCGAGGCTGGCGATATCGCGGTCGGTGACGTACATTCGCGTTCCTCCTTCTTGGCGCTAACACTCGAAATCAGCCGCCTTGGAGCGACGGAAAGGTCGGCTGGATTGGCTTGTTATAGATTTATTTAAATAATAACTTTAATGCTACTCCACCAAGTACACCAAGGATAAAACTAATTATTCTATCTTTCCATTTTTCTTTGTTGTTTCTTTTTTCTCTTAATTCGTTAATTCTTTTTTCCATTGCTTTCCGATATGGCCATTCTTTCTCACTTGGATCTTGTATAATAGCTAGTTCTATCTCTTCAATTTTATTATATTTCTTTATTAGAGATTTATCGCCAGTATCAGCATATTTTGTGAAAGCCAATGCAATTTCTTTAGATTTTTCAGATATAGGCATATTTTACTATTTTTTATACAAAAATATTAAAAATCCAATTTGCTATTAATATTATATAAAGTATGTTGATCATGTAAACTATCCACCGCAGCGTATTGGCTAAATAAGTTTTGTATGTTTTTGTAAGTAATTTAGAAAGCCCACGTATTATAAAATACCACGGAATCACTAAAGCCGCGCTGAGAAACATGCCGATAAGTAAAAATAACCACCATTTCCATGAAGCAAGAAGGGTAAATTTATTGACAATAAGTTTATATATTGCAAATATTATCCACCAAAGACAACCATGGAAACCTAAATCTTCTTTTATTTTGTCATAATTAAATAGATAATCCATTTTATTCTTTCTTATAACAATAGAACTCACCCGCCAAAAAGCGCTAGCTTTTTGGTCGGGTGCAGTGATTTGTTATGTTTTTTCTTCAATTCGTACTATTGAATACCTTTTGCCATTTGGAATATAGGCAAGAAGAGCGCCATTGCATGCACGAAGATGATTACCCAAGTCAGCACGAAAAAAATAAGGTTGACAAAGAAGCACTTTTTCTTCTGTTTGATCTTAACTTCCTTAACGATCAAGACCACAGAGAAAACAATTACAAGAACTGCGATAACAGATCTAACACTTGCGTTCATGACGAGTTGCGTTAGCACAGGTAAGGAAACGCTAAGATCGTTGAGCAGTGGGATGAATTTCGGTACCACAACTAATTCAATTACAAGAAGATTCAACAATCCGATTATCACAAGAACCAGTAATATAACGCTTGCGATTAACCAGCCTACGGATCGCTTTTCTTGTGCATTTTCAACCATTGTCAATCCTCCTTTTTTCAAAACATAACAATTAATAGACGAAATGCGTAATTTCCGACATTTTGTTATCCTGAATAGAATTTTACCATTAGTATCTACTTGTTTAGAATATTCAAAAGGTCCTTGACTGCAGTTATAACCTCATCGGCCTTGACCACCTTC
>CAZUZR010000028.1:6230-17556 GCA_964625025.1 uncultured Planctomycetia bacterium
ATAGACGAAATGCGTAATTTCCGACATTTTGTTATCCTGAATAGAATTTTACCAGATAAGATAAAAAAATCAGCACGAAATTTTTGACTAATTTCGCATTTTGCCTGTAATAGCAGGATAAACGCATTTCGCTTTTTCCGATAATCTTATAGTATCTACTTGCTTAGAGTATTCAAAAGGTCCTTGACTGCAGTTATGACCTCATCGGCTTTGACCACCTTCACCTGCTTCGTTTTCCTATCCTTTACCTCCGCCACGCCATTTGCGATCTTTTTTTCGCCGATAACGACTTGCACGGGGAAACCGATGAGGTCGGAATCCTTAAATTTGACGCCTGCGCGTTCGGGGCGGTCGTCGAAGATGCATTCTATGCCGGCAGCGGTGAGTTCATTATATATTTTCTCAGCTGCTTCCATTGAGGGTGCGTGTGCGGTATTTAAGGGAAGAATAGCGACCTCGTAAGGCGCTATCGCGGGATGCCAAATTATTCCATCGTCATCGTGGCTTTGTTCGATAAGCGCGGCGGCGATTCTATTTACGCCGATGCCATAACATCCCATAATAAACGGTTTTTCTTTTCCATCTACGTCTAAGAAGTTAGCGCCCAGCGCCTTAGAATATTTGATGCCCAATTTAAATACATGTCCCACCTCTATCGCATGTTCGATTTTAATTTCGCCTCTGCAGTTAGGACATTTATCATCGTCGGTTATGTACCTTATATCAGCGAACCTTCCCCCCTTAAAATCCCTGTCGTAATTTACATTTATTAAATGCCTGTCTTTCTTATTTGCGCCAGTTACGAAATTTTTCAAGCCCTTTAACGAAGAATCAATGAGCATCTCAACGTCCTTTAACCCGCAAGGGCCTGCGAATCCGACCGGCGCTTTGGTTACTGCCTCTATCATCTCGACCTCGGCCAATTTTATATGCGTGACTTTTAGTGCCCGCTTTAACTTTGCATCGTTTACGTCGTGGTCGCCACGCACAAGGACCGCTATAGGATTTCCATCAATCTCATAAATCAAGGTCTTGACCATCTTGCTTGGTTTAGCGTTCAGCAATTTAGAAACCTTATCTATCGTCGAGACATTGGTGGTATCCACTTCTTTAAGTGGCTTTAATTCTTCCCTGTCTTCGCTAGGTTGTGGACACTCGGCCTTATCCAAGCTCGCAGCATATCCGCATTTTTTACAATGAGCGAGCAAATCCTCACCGCTCTTAGATAAAACCATAAACTCATGAGAGATATCGCCACCCATTACCCCCGGATCAGCCTCAACCGCGATATAAGATAGCCCGCATCGCGAGAAGATCCTACAATACGCATCGTACATCTTCTTGTAACTAACTTTTAATCCTTCCATATCGCGGTCGAAACTATAGGCGTCTTTCATTATGAACTCTCGCGAGCGAATCACCCCAAATCTTGGGCGCATCTCGTCTCTAAATTTCGTTTGAATCTGATACAAGATCAAAGGCAACTGCCTATAAGATTTTATCTCGCCGCGAATTAAATCCGTGATAACTTCCTCATGGGTCGGGCCCATGACCATCTCCTTTTTGTGCCTGTCTATGAATTTGACCATATCTTCGCCTAAATCCTCATACCTTCCGGACTCCTTCCATAAATCCGACGGCTGCAGAGCGGGAAGCAATACCTCCTGCGCTCCTTTTGCGTCCATCTCCTCTCGAATTATCGCCTCGATATTCTTTAAGACCCTAAATCCCAAGGGAAGATATGAATAGGTGCCAGCGGTGAGTTTCCTTATAATACCTGCGCGAATCATAAGCTTATGGCTTATGACCTCCGCCTCGGCCGGCTCTTCTTTTAACGTCGGAATAAATCCTTCAGACCATTTCATATGAGTTGTGAGTTGTGAGTTATGAGTTATGAGTTAAAATTCGTTTTATTTCCGAGATTATCGCGCTTACAAATTCGCTTTCCTTAATCTTTTTTACGGGTTTTCCTTTTACGAATAAAAGGCCGCCGCCTTTTCCTGCAGCAATTCCTAAATCGGCCTCGGTCGCTTCGCCGGGGCCGTTTACTACGCAGCCCATTATCGCAACGCGTAATTTTGAGAGCTTTCCGTTCTCATCCTTTATTTGATTAAGCCGATTTTCTATTTCGCCGGCTATCTTTATTAAATCAACTTCTGCCCGCCCGCAGGTTGGACAGGAAATAATCTCCGGCCCGAAATTGCGCACGTCCAGCGATTGCAAAATCTCCTTCGCAACATAGACCTCATCAACTGGGTCGCCTGTCAACGAAACCCTTAATGTATCTCCGATACCTTCCATAAGCAGAATCCCTATTCCTATCGAGGACTTAACCGTCCCCCGCACCGACGGGCCAGCCGCAGTGACGCCTAAATGAAACGGGTAATCGCACTGCGATGCCATCTTACGATATGCCCCAATCGTCTCTAATACATCCGATGCTTTAAGCGAAATCATTATATCGTAAAAATTCAAACCCTCCATTATCTTTATGTAATCCGATGCGGCTTTCGCCATTAAACGGGGAAATTCTCCTTTAGGAATAATAACGCCTTTGGGAATTCTAACCGAGCCGGAGTTTACCCCGACGCGAATCGGGATATGCTTTTTCTTGGCAAGACGAACGACCTCCTCGACTTGTTCCCTTTTATAAATATTTCCCGGATTTAACCTGATTGCATCTACTTTGCACTCCATCGCTTTGAGAGCCAGCCGATAGTCAAAATGTATATCCGCTTCAAGCGGGATATTTATTTTCTTTCTGATTTCAGAAATCGCATCGCAGGAAGGCCTATCTTTGACCGCAATTCGGATTATCTCGCACCCTGTCTTCTCTAACCTTTTGATTTGGGCGACGGTCGCTTTGACGTCTAAGGTATCAGTCTTCGTCATAGATTGAACTGAAATCGGATGTCCGCTGCCGATTTTGACGCCGCCTAAATTTATAGTTTTAGTTTTACGCCTTTTTATCATCTACTTTTTAAAAAGCCTCAATATATCGTTATACGACACGAAAAGCATAAGGGCAATTAAAAAAGCTAAGCCCGCTTGCGTTGCAACCTCCTGCGCCTTTCTGCTTACAGGCCTTCCCCTTATCTTTTCTAAAAACAGAAACATCATATGTCCACCATCTAACACAGGAATGGGCAAGACATTGAAAATGGTCAAAAGCGCACTTAAGTATGCCGTCAATTGCAGCAGTGGAATGATTCCGAGCCTAGCGGCGCTAACCATTATATTGAATATGCCGATAGGCCCGGCAGCGGATTCCTTAAATGATAGTCCTCCCGTTAGTATCCTCCACAACCCTTGATAAGTAAGCGAGGTTATCTTCACAAGCCTTTCAAATCCTAGCTCAAATGAGTTAAGCATCCCATATCTTACATATTCGATTTTTTCAGACGCAGTAATGCCTATCAAAGCTATCTTTATCGTCCGCCCAAGAAGGTCCTTTGTGCTTTTAACATGTGGCATTAAGTTAACTATAATCTTTGTTCCGTCCCTATCCAAGGTTAAAGTCAAAGGCCCTTCTGTCTTCTTGTGGATGATTTCAGTAACCTCTTCCCAGTGGCGCACAGGCCTTCCATCTATAGCAATTATTTTATCTCCCACTTGAATACCGCTCGCCAAAGCAGGATATCCATCCATAAGCCCACCGACCTTTGCGGGAAGGGTAGGGTAGCCTACGTAAAAGACCAAGGAAAATAGGATAAAACCTAACGCATAATTTAATAGAGGGCCTGCGAAAATAATCTTGGTTCTATTTCCAACCGGCTGCGACAAAAATTCCGATGGCTCTCCCTTTCTCTCATCGGAAGGGTCATCGCCCGCCATCTTTACATAGCCACCAAACAGGATGGCAGAAATTCTATATTCTGTATCATTCCTTTTAAATGAGAATAATCTTGGGCCAAATCCAAATGAAAATATCTCTACCTTAACCCCCACCCTGCGCGCCATCCAGAAATGTCCGAATTCGTGGACTAAAATTAAAAGGGAAAATACAACCGCAACCTGAAGCCACGCCATCATCTAATTAACCTTTGCGCCTCCTCTCGAGCCCAGGCATCTATCTCTAAAATCTCATCGAGAGTTGGATTTAATTTTCCTTTATGAAGCGACAATATCCTCTCGATGATCTTAGGGATTCGGTTAAATTTTATCTTTCTATCCAAAAATGCCCAAACCGCCTCTTCGTTTGCAGCATTTAATACAACCGGATATGAGCCATCCTGTCTTGCGACTTCATACGATATTTTAAGGCACGGAAACTTTTTCATATTTGGCGGCAGGAAGGTAAGTGCCTTTAAACTTAAGAAATCTACAGGCGGTAGGGTCGATGCTAATCTCTTGGGATACGATAATGCATATAAAATCGGCAGTCGCATATCAGTCGTTGAAAGTTGCGCTATTATCGAACCATCTACAAATTCGACCATCGAGTGGATTATCGCTTCGGGATGAATCAAGACATCTATTCTTTCAACGCTAATGCCAAAAAGCCATCGCGCCTCAATGATCTCCAAGCCCTTGTTCATTAAAGTCGCCGAATCCACCGATATCTTTCTTCCCATCTTCCACTTCGGGTGATTAATCACCTCTTCGGGGGATAGCGAATCGAATCTATTCGCATCAATCTTTCTCAATGGGCCGCCCGAGCCGGTCAAATAAATCTTATTTACGATCGCTCCGTCTTGTCCATTTAAGCATTGAAAGATTGCGCTGTGTTCAGAATCTATTGGGATTATCTTCGTGCCCTTTTGGCTTGCGCGAACAGTAATTATATCGCCTGCCATAACGAGGGGCTCTTTATTTGCTAACGCAACCGTCCTTCCGCTCTCAATTGCAACTAAGGTAGGCTTTAAGCCGGCGGAACCCCCTATCGCAATAAGGATTAAATCGGCGCCATCGAACCTGGCGACCTCTTCTATTCCTGATGGGCCGCAAGCAATCCTTATATCGTCCCCAGATAAAAGTTTTTTAAAATCGCTAATTTTAGACTCATCATAAATTGCGACGAGCTTAGGGCGATATCTCTTCGCCTGCTCGGCGAGCAGTGTGGCATTCGAATGCGATGCCAGCGCCACAACTGAAAAATCATCCGGATGGCTTTCGATTACATCCAAAGCCTTAGTCCCTATGGAACCTGTCGAACCTAAAATCGCAATCTTTTTCACCCCGTTAGAAACACCTCCTATACTACCCCGTTAGAACAACAGTTTCTAACGGGGTTCATAATACTAAAAATTTCTTCACGTAGAAATATAAAGTTGGTGCCGTAAATAATATACTGTCAATCAAATCCAATATGCCACCTAAACCGGGAATTAAATTTCCCGAATCCTTTACCTGGCAGTCGCGCTTTATAAGCGACTCGGATAAGTCCCCTACTTGCGCTAAAATTCCCAATAGACAGCCGAGGATGACCAGATGCGTAATCGGCACCATCGGCAAATAATATTTGCTTGAAATAGCAAAGACAAGGCTAAAGATAAAACCACCCATAGCTCCTTCTATGGATTTCTTTGGGCTTATCCTCGGTATGAGGCTATGTTTGCCAAAATATGTGCCTATAAAATACGCGCCGATATCGCCGGATTTTGTAACCAAAAGCAAAAATGCAATCAATAAGCTCCCCGATGGCAAAGTGGCATCTGAAATGAGTTTCAACTTCATTAAGAAACTAAATGCCCAGCTTATATATAAAATCCCAAATATCGTAGTAGATACGCCGACTATGGCTTGATTGCTTTCCCTGCGCGTAAATTGCAGGACGAATACCAACAACACTACGGCGATTATAAAAACCAGCTCCCACCCTTTCGTTGGTTCAAATGAACGGTAGATGGAAATCGGAAAAGTTATCCCGATTAAAATTCCAACGTATTTAAATATGGGTATGCCTTTTCTCTCGACGAGCGAATAGAATTCGTAAAGCGCTAAAGCGATTATCGACGTTAAGACAAAGCAGAAAAACCAATTCGGAAAAACAAAGATAGTAAATATCACAAAAGCTATTAATATCGAGGAGCTGATAACCCTCGTCGCTAGCATGTCATATCTCCATCATGCCCCAAATCTTCTCTCTCGTTTCTGAAAATCCGAAATCGCTTCTTCCAAATCGCGCTTCCTAAAATCCGGCCAAAGCCTCGGCGTAATATAAAGTTCTGAATACGATATCTGCCATAATAAAAAATTTGAGATTCGCATTTCTCCAGAAGTGCGGATTAAAAGGTCGGGGTCCGGCTGGTCTTTAGTATATAAAAAATTGCCAAATAATTTTTCATCTAATTCGTTTATCGCGCGCTTGCCGGATTTCACCATAGATGCGAATTTCCTGGCGGCATCGACTATCTCAACCCTGCCGCTATAATTCAAAGCGAGGTTTAAGGTCATGGACTTGCAATCCCTCGTTTTTTCGACGGCCACCTTCAATTTAGGGCGCACATAGTCTGGAAGGCCATCTATCCTGCCGATAACATTTAATCTTATGTCGTTGGCTTTTAAGGCCGTAAGCTCCTTATCAATATATTCGTTCAAAAAACGCATCAACATTTTAACTTCTTTTTTAGGTCGCTTCCAGTTCTCGATAGAAAATGCATAAAGCGTCAAATATTTTATCCCCAATTCACGGCAGGCCTTCACTATCTCCCTTACAGACTTAATTCCAGCCCTATGTCCCATAACTCGAGGAAGCCCACGAAGCTTTGCCCATCTTCCGTTGCCATCCATTATTATGGCTATATGCTCTGGTAACTTGTTTTTGTCTAGCATGTTAATTCGACCATCAGATAAACTCTAAACACTAAACTCTAAATCCTAAACAAATCCAAAATTCTAAATCCAAATTTTCAAAACAGATGTTTTTAAGTTTTGAAATTTGAATTTTAAGTACGTTTAGAGTTTAGGGTTTCGGATTTAGAATTTTCACTGATGTGTATGATAGTCTATCTCTGGAAATATGTTATCTTTCCACTCGATATCCGAAAGCCAACCTTCATCGATGCGATTTGATTTAATATCTTCGTAGAGTTTTATAAATCTTAGGATATGGTCTTTAGTCCTTTTGACGGCGTATTGCACAACGGTGCCCGTCTTCATAATAAACGCCCAATCGCTCGACTGAGCCAGCAATAGCTCGCGCAGCGCCTGGTTAAGTGCACGCCTTAACAGCCCATTGGCATTAGAATAATTATTAACTAATTCCGTCATTCGCTCCGATGCCTTATGCAAGTGTCTATAAATCCAATCGTTTGAGCCCTCCAGCCAAACCTCGCAATAACCCTTCCATCCCCAACTTGACATCGAAGGAGTTAACACTTGAACGCGCGGATTCTGCTCCAAATATTCGGATGGCACAATCGTCTTGATCGTCTTTTGGTCATAATATATTTTCCTAAATAAGAAATCTAAAAATTGAGGTCCCTCATACCACCAATGACCAAATAATTCTGCATCATATGGTGCAACAATTATCGGTTTTTTCTTCATTATATCAAAGAGGTATTCGGCCTGCTTCTGGCGGTTGAACATAAAATTCCCGGCATGCTCGGCTGCTTTCTCGCGTGCCCAGTCCGGATTATAGGTTTCTTTTTGCTCTGTCCTGCCCGTAATCCTGTAATATTTTATGCCCGTATTTATCCTTATTCCATCTTTATGTATATAGGGTTTTATGTACTCATAATCCAAATCAAATCCCACATCGCGATAAAATTCCCGATAATTGTAATCGCCAGGATAGCCCTCGATTGCGCTCCAGACCTGTTTTGACGATTCCCAGTCCCTGCCGAAAGCGGCAACGCCGGATTTACAATATACGGGAGCGAAAACTCCGTATTTCGGGCGGGGGCTGCCGTGTAAAACTCCGTGTGCATCTACAAAGAAATATCTAATGCCTGCCTCTTTAAGATATCGGTCAACGCCAGAATAATATCCGCACTCAGGCAGCCAGAAGCCTCGTGGGCGTCTACCAAAATGCCGCTCATAATTGTTCGCTCCCACATGAATTTGAGCCCGCACCGATTTTGGGCAGACCTCCATAAGGGGCAGAAAACCGTGCGTCGCACCGCAAGTAATTATCTCCACCTTGCCCAAATCCTGAAATTCCTTAAAAGCGGTCAGGATGTTATTATTATATTTCTCGACGAAAATATGGCGCGCCTCGTTGAACTTCGCTTGATACATAAGCGCGAGGCGATTGAATTCCTGCTGCCAACGAGTCCGCTCAACCTCTTTATTTGAAAGGTCGATGAGCGACTCTAAATGTTTAATATATCTATCCTGAAGGAGAGGGTCCGAAAGCATCGACGACAAAGTGGGTGTAATGGACATGGTGATGCGAAAATCGACGCCATCTTTGATTAAGCCATTGAAGATATTTATCAATGGTATGTAGGTTTCGGTGATCGCCTCATAGAGCCAATCTTCCTCTAAAAAATCTTCGTATTCTGGATGGCGAACGTATGGCAGGTGGCTGTGAAGGACGATCGCCAGATAGCCTTTTTCCATCTATTTTGTGTATTTCCTCACTACCGGGGTTATCGTCCGCTCCTCTTGTTTATCGGCAGATACCGCTTTAATAGGGATGACCTGTTCTCCTTTTGGAAGGGCAAAACGTAGACTAAAAGTGCCATCGCGATTCAATTTTATCGGTTGGCCTTGAACAGTTATAGTTGCGCCAGACTCTGTGGCGCCATAGACGATTAACTCAGTATTAACCGCTAACCAGAAGCTGCGCTCTAACGGCGGCCGTGCAAATGAACTTACCGCCCCGGATGCTAATTCTCTTTGCAATCTTTCCGCCAATTTTTTCTTGAGCTGCACCATCTGCGGCGATGAGACTCCGAACCCACCTGAAATCCCATATAATTTTGCAAATTCTTCCTCTGAGGTCACCCACTCTTCATCAATCACATCTGAAGCTCTATCTAGTGGTGTAGTAACAACGTTTGAGCGCGCAATTAAAATGAATCTGCCGCTTGAAGTAATAACTCCAAGGTCTATGCACCACGACCTATTCGGCTCGCCGACGTAAATATACCAATTATTTGCATCGGATGTTAACTCTATATCAAATGATTTGTTGGCATTCGTTCCATTGAAGATTACATCGGTCACATCGTAGACTCGCAAGGCCTTTCTTAGTTCGCCCCATCCTGCTTGCGCTTCTCCCTCAATATGGTTTTTTCTTTCATCGGTAATCTCCCAATAAGCGTGTAGCCAATATGGGTCTCGCACCAAAACCACGATTTTGTTATCGCCATAACGAGATGGAAGCTCTTCCTTTTCCCATTCTCTCGGAGGCAGATATGCGCTAGGCCGCGGATAATATTTTGCCTCCTCTAACCTATGCCTTTGAGCTTCAATAGCAACGCCTTCGCCTATAAGTTTTTGAGGGGAAGGTTGAGCCCTTATTTTTTTAATCTTTGCTCTCGCTATTAACTTAGGCCTTGCCTTTATCGCTCGCTTCTTAATTACCTTTTTTGACCTTGCCCTCAATACAACTTTACCCTTTTTGCCCTTGATCTTCTTTTTCATCTTTTTCTCCTTTTAAGAAGGAAACGTCCGCCGCTGGCGGACGTTTTAAAGTTTAATCTATCCTCTAAAGAAACGCTACTTTATGTATTCCGCTTCGTGCTCCTTTAGAAACTCCGCCTCTGCCTTCGTCATCTTAGGCAAAATGATGATTTCAACCCTTCTATTTTTCTGTCTGCCCTCCGGCGTATCGTTAGAAACAATAGGTCGATATTCGCCGTATCCCGTTGCTTGCAACCTGGTAGGGGCGGTTCCTTTATCCTCTAAATAATGTAACACCGAAGTTGCCCTCGCTGTTGAAAGCTCCCAATTAGATTTCCAACCGGAATACTTTATCGGCTCATTATCGGTATGGCCTTCGATTGCGATATTCCTATCCGCGACCTTCTCATTTATAACCTTGGCTACTTTATCTAAAACTTCGTATGCCTCCGGCCTAATCTTTGCCTTTCCTGAATCGAAGAGAACTTCGGCAATGAATGTCACAACCAATCCGCGCTCTTCCAAACCGACAGTTACCCCTTTTTCCCCTTTTAACCTTCTTTCTAATTCGGCCTTCGCAGCTTCGAGCTCCCTTCTCTCTTGATCCCTTAATAATTTCAGTCGCTCAACCTCAGCCCTTAAGTCCTCTATCTTCTTTATGTCACTTGGCCTTCCTTTATAAATGCCGATTGCGCAGCCAGATAAAATAAAGGTTAATACAAAAATAGATGTGATTATTCTAACATTTAAATTCTTAAAAAACCTCATGCTGTCCTCCTTTCTTGATTTTCACTGCAATAAATATTTACTCAATTTCGCCCACGTCTTAGGGCCAACTTTACCATCGGCGGTTAGTCCATTTGCCCCTTGAAAATCCTTAATCGCCTTCTTTGTCTTGGGCCCAATTTTACCATCGATTGAACCGGGATCGAACCCAGCATTTTTTAGCGCGGTCTGAATTTGTCTGGCCTTCGTTGTTTCATCAGGCGCAAGTTGAAGGGATATCTCTTGTGGCTTCTTTTCCTTTAATTCCTCATCGATTGGCGACGGAGGGGGCAATTCTTCTGGTTTTATTAATTCAACTTCAGGTTGGGTTAATTCCAAAGATGGTGGCTGTTGGGCTCGCTTTACTTTTCTGCCCATCGCAGATGCCGGATTCGACAGCGAAATCAAAAAGGCCAAAATGCATATTACGCTGATAACCATCCTGAACATAAAAAACTCTCCTTTTTAGTTAAACAATTTATTCTTTAATCTCTTCGGCAGGCAGTTCTTCTTCCGGCGGATATCCTTCGTCCTCTTTTATAGGACGGATTTTAGTTAAATCCCAATTCGCCTTTCCGCCGTAAGTGATAAACGAAATGCCGGTTAACTTTACTCCATCGAGTCCTAAATCTTCTGCATAGATTTCTAATTTCTCCCACCTTCCGGCGTTGGGCAGAACTCCGAGATAGAGCATCGGCTCATCGTTGTTATAAATGAATACCTCTTCTTCGCCTTCCCAATAACCTCCGATGTCTCCACCATTTGCTCCATTTTCGACGCGGAATTTAAGCATAATGCCTTTGGGGATATTATTCGGGTCTAAATATACATATTGCTCTATCACGGAATTTTTTGGAATTTCAATCGGGTTTGATTTATAAGAATGTTGCGCAATTTCTTTTTTGGCTGGCTCGGTGTGCGATTTTTCGCCGCTGTATTTTAAGATGACGTCCCAATCCCAAGTCCCTTCTGCGGCCGAGCCCTCTGGCAGAGAATCGTCAAGCAATATAATCCCTTCGCTTGCCTTTGGCTTTTCCTCAGAAAC
>CAZUZR010000029.1:0-15861 GCA_964625025.1 uncultured Planctomycetia bacterium
ATGCCGGGTTAAAAACTTTTATCCCTTTTGGCGCAATTGCCCTTCCATTTATCGTCGTAACCTCATCCGCCCTCCTCTTCTCAATCGGAATCCTGCGGCCGCTTGGCGTCCTTAAATCAATTGTTGAAAGCGGCGCAACTACATAGAAAGGAATTTTATGATATTTTGCCAGAACCGCCAAATTATAAGTTCCGATTTTGTTGGCACAATCTCCATTGCGCGCAATCCTATCTGCCCCGACTAAAACCTTTGTGATCCTGCCCTCTCGCATAACCTCGGCAGCCATATTATCGCATATCAATGTGACATCTATTCCTGAGCGCCTCAACTCCCAAGTTGTAAGCCTGGCCCCTTGCAGAAGTGGCCGCGTCTCATCCGCGTAAACTGCTATGCGTTTTCCTTGCTCTTTTGCTCGGTATACAACTCCCAATGCTGTTCCGTAGTCAGCCGTTGCTAATGCGCCCGCGTTACAGTGAGTGAGGATTACGTCGCCGTCGCGAATTAACCTCGCACCATAACTTGCAATCCTCCTACAAATCGACCTATCCTCCTCAAAGATGCATTGTGCCTCTTTGAATAAAATACTTTTAATCTCGTAGATTTTCTTATCCCTGTTTTTCCTCGCAACGTCTCTCATCCTCTCCAGGCCCCAGAATAGGTTTACCGCGGTTGGACGGGCTGAGCCTAAAAATTTTACTGTCCACTCTAACCTTCGTTCAAATTCTCTATAATTTTTGGCGCGCGAATTTTTTATGCCTAAATAGGCCCCAAATGCTGCGACTATCCCCAACGCTGGCGCTCCCCTTATCTGTAATTTCTTTATTGCGCACCAGAGCGTTTTTATATCCCTACATCTAATATATGCGAGCCTGTTGGGAAGCGCGGTTTGGTCTATTATTTTTATTGCTCCCTTATCCCATTCTATCGTCGCAACAGCCATTTTGTCCTTTGTAGCCTTAAGCGAAGGAGGAGCTATCCTCCCAAAATTTTAGCCAATAAACTCCTCTTAATAGAAATCGCATTATATGGACAAACCTCAAAACAGCAAAAACAGCTAATGCATTTTTTGTGTTCTATCTTTGAGGCTTCTTTATTTATGGTTATGCAATTCGTAGGGCAACTTTTGGCACAGAGTTCGCATTTCGTGCAGACCTTTTCATCTATTAGCGGCAAAAATTTCACGCCCTTGCCAATCAATTTTAAGATGGGCTCTGGAATTCTTAAAAGGACGGATGTCTTCGGCAATTTAAAATCCGGCAATTTCGCATCCTCTAATCCCTCGCCTAAAATTTCTATTTTGGATAAATCGGCTTGACCCAAATTTCTTCTATACGCTTCGGAGGTCGTGTATATGCTAAGCGGGGACAAGCCAATTAAATTTGCGAATACAGCGTCGCATGCTACGCAGTCGTTACTTGCTAATATTAGCCCTGCGCCTCTTAAATCGCCCGCTGCTGGACCATCTCCTTCCATCGCAACGATGCCATCCATTATAACCAGCCGAGGTGGGGCGCATTCGAATACGTCGACTAAATATTTAGCGAAGTCCTTGGGCTTCGGCGCCTTCAAGTGACAATTCGTCTTATAAAACCCTACGGCTAAGCCGAAAGAATTTTTTATTGCGCCAGTTATCGTCATCAAATTATGCGTCTTCATCTTCGGGAGCGAGATAATCGCATCTACTTGCTTCGCTGGAAGGGCAAGCGGAATTCCGTTTATGTTAAATGCCTTATCAAATTCTACTAATTCTATTCCTTCCTCCTCGCAGACCTTTTTAATTCCAGACGCCTCATAGGTAGAGCCGGCGCCCTTAAAACCATAACCGCCCGGCGAATCTCCCACAACTACATCTGCGCCCACCTGCCTTACTATCCTAGAAACCGAGCGGACAATCTCTGGATGTGTATTGACGCTGGATTGCGGTGGCCTTGCGGAAAGTATGTTGGGGTTTAATAAAATCCTCTCTCCCTTTTTTACGTATTTCGATATCCCGCCTAAAAGCTCAAGCGCTCCTTGTAAGGAACGGGCGATATCCTCGGGCTCGTATGTTTTACATTTAACTATTGAGACATTTGACACCATGTTTAATAAATTCCCGAGGGCGGCAACGCTATTATTTTGGATATATAAACGAAATATATGATTATCATATTGTGAATTATGTGCACTGTTATCGATGGAATTAACGAGCCCGTCTTCTCATAAAGATATGCCAACAGAGCTCCAAGGGCCATTATTGGCAGAAGGCCTACCGCATTCGTATGCAGCAGCGCAAATACAAAAGAGATTAAAATTATAGCGTTTTTTACTCCGACCCTCTTCCTGAGTGCCGGGTAGGCAAACCCTCTGAAGAACACCTCCTCCGCAACTGGCCCTAAAAATGCAACTAAGACGGCCAGCGCAAATAAAAGCTTCGGCCTTGACTCTTCGTAAAACAGCTCAAATATAGGGACACTTGGTGGCTCATATTTTATAAGTTGCAAGAGAGACAATACGAGAAGCAGGATTAAAGATAAGATGGGTAACAGCGTAATGTACCCTATAATTCCAACCTTGACATTGCGAATAAAATTCTTAAAAGAAATTCCTAAATCTATAAGTTTGCGCTTATGCTTCTTTACTACAAAATATAATACCACAAAAAATCCTAATACATCCATTATCGTCGCATTTATCACAGCCATTATATGTTTGTCTGTTTTGCTAATGCCAAAAAGGTGTATGCCGATTATCTCAAATAATTGCAACATATAACCAAAAAAGTAAAATATAATGACGACTTTACAGACATCCCAAAGGTACCAGCTTATGTCTGGAGGAGAACCGTATGACGCCATAATATCGCGGCCGCCCAATTTTAGCGCAAGGCACCTTATGCTTAAGGCAAGGCCCAAGGCCAAAGCTAAAGTAACTAAAAACACCGATGCGGTCAAAATAGCCGCCAAGGTCTTTCTCTTCTCCAAAATCTCTTTAATGCGTTCTTCCTTTACGAGCATATCCTTTTTAAGTATTAATCTGCTCGACTTTTTCTCAACAGATACTTTTTCAACCTCTTTATGAGGCAGAAGATTAATAGCTATTATTACCGTTAACATAAAAATATAGATGCGATTGACCCTTGCAAAATTTAATACCTTCTGTAATAAGCTATCCAACGACATTGTATCTCCTTCGCCTAAAACTTACCTTTAATTCCTCAATCGCAAGCCGCTTGCATTTCTTTATATCTACGCCTTCCATATCTATGCAAGTTACCTCCACTTCAGGCAATGCTTCTCTACACTCGACTACGAATTGTTTTATCTTGTCGAATGTGCCAGGCCCGAATTTAGGGCGGCAGATTTTATTGTAGACATCCTCGGACTCGGCATTTAAGCTCACGCTTACCTTGTCTATCAATCCCACCAAATCAGAAACTATGGACCTTTTATGAATTAAATTTCCATGTCCATTTGTGGTAAGCCTTATTCTAGCTCCCTTTGCCCTTAAGGCCTTTGCAACCTCGATTACGCAGTCAAGCCTCAAAGTGGGTTCTCCGTATCCGCAAAAAACTATTTCATCATATCGCGTTGGAACGCCGACCGCTTCTATTATCTCCTTGGCTGTGGGTTCCTTATCTAAATGTAAGTTATGTCCCATCACATAGTCGGTAAACTCCCTCACACAAAAGACGCAATCGTCGGTACATCTATTTGTCAAATTTATATAAAGCGAATTTCTAACCTGATAAACTATCGCTTCCTTAGGCGGCTCTTGCCCTACCCCAAATAACCTCATAGAATTCCACGAGGTTACCCTTGCTATGTCCTCTTTTGTGAGCCCTTTGACCTCCGCTAATTCGCTCACTAAATAAGTTATGTACGATGGCTCATTTCTCTTGCCACGAAATCCCTCTGGCGCTAAAAATGGCGCATCGGTCTCTAACAGCAACCTATCCATAGGAACAAGTTCCTTAATAAGTTGGCGCAATTTAGACGCATTCTTAAAAGTGATGTTACAAGTAAACGAAACGTAAAGGCCTAGGTCTAATGTGCGCTTTAAAAGTTCTTCGTCCGATGGGAAACAATGTATTACGCCACGTATAGGGGGCCTTAACTCTTCCTTCAGTATCTTTAAAAGGTCTTGCCAAGCTGAGGCTACGGAGGATAAATCCTCCTTAGCCCCCCGGCAATGAATTATCAAAGGATGCCCTGTCTCCTTGGCTAACCTAATAAATTTTCTAAATACTTCCCTCTGAATTTCTCGGGGTGATAAATCTCTATAATAATCTAGACCTACCTCACCGATTGCAACAACTTTCTTATCTCTCGCAAGGGTTTTAAGCTCGGAAAGCGCGCCGTTGGTCAACTCCTTCGCATCGTGCGGATGGATTCCTACGGAGGCGTAAATTGAGTCGTATCTGTTAGCGAGTTCTATGGACCTTCGAGAGCCTTTGATGCTGCTGCCGATATTTATTATGTACTTGACGCCAACCTCTGAGGCCCTTTTAATGACATCTTCTCTATCGGAATCAAAATCCTCGAAATCCAAATGGCAGTGGGTATCTACGAGCGTCATCGCATGCTAAGCGGCGAGATTTTCCGCAATCTCTTTACTATCTTTGGGATTTCTTCTAGGCAGTAATTTATCTCGCCCTTTGAGTTAAAGGCGCCGAGAGAGAACCTTACCGAGCCCTGGGCTAATTGCGGGTCCACCTTCATCGCCATTAATACATGGGAGGGTTCAGTTGAACCGGCGGTACAAGCAGAACCGGTAGACGCACAAATTCCTTTCAAATCGAAATTTATCAATAAGGATTCGCCTTCAACGCCTTCAAAAGATAAATTCAACGTCCCAGGAAGGCGATTTGTGGGATGGCCGTTCAAATATACTCCATCGAGCACCTGTGTTAAGCCTTTGTGTAACATATCCCTTAAGTTACGAATTCTTTTTGATTCATCTGCCATCTTACGCTTTGCAATAAGAGCCGCCTTTGCAAAACCTACAATCGCTGGAACATTTTCAGTCCCAGCGCGAAGCCCACGCTCGTGGTGCCCGCCGTGATGGAATGGCTCTATCTTAACGCCCTTTCTAATATATAATGCGCCTACCCCTTTAGGCCCATAGAGCTTGTGCGCCGAAATCGACAACAAATCCACGCCCAGTTCCTCTACATTAAGTGGAACCTTTCCAAAGGATTGCACGGCGTCCGTATGAAAATAGGCTCCTTTTTCCTTTACTATCTTGGCAATCTCTGCGATTGGCTGTATCGTCCCGACCTCGTTATTGGAATGCACTATCGAAACCAAGATAGTTTTGGAAGTAACGGCATCCTTCAATGCATCCAAATCTACCACGCCATATTTATCGACGGGCAAAAATGTTACTTTAAATCCTTGCGACTCCAAATATTTGCAAGTTGACGCAACTGCTAAATGTTCGACGGAAGAAGTAACTATATGATCGCCTCTGTCTCTATTTGCGAATGCAACTCCTTTAATCGCGAAATTATCAGATTCGGTGCCGCCTGATGTAAATATGATATCTACGGATTCGGTGCCCAATAAATCCCCGATTATGCCCCTTGATTCCTCCAAGTCTTTTTTTGCCTCTCTTCCCTTAAAATGGATGCTCGATGCATTGCCGTATCTACCTTTATAATACGGCAGCATCGCCTTCAATACCTCGGGATGCAATGGAGATGTTGCGTTATTGTCGAGATAAATTCCGCCTTTGCGCGCAAGCCCCGCTTTTGCATGCAAGGGCGGGGCAAGGGCGGGATAAATTATTCGTTTCATTCTTATTCGATTCGGGGAAATAGTGGTTTTCCTTTATTAATTTTGACCCCTGGCTTAATTAAGCCCCACTTCTCTATATCGGAAAAACGCGCCGATTGAAGGGGCGCAGGAATGCCTAATTGGCTCCACATATTTTCTGCTGCATTTGGTATAAATGGGGAAACCGAAATCGCAACAATTCGCAATACCTCAGCCAGATTATATATGACGCTGCCGAGTCTGTCTTTCTCGCCTTTTTTGTCGAGCGACCATGGCGCCTGAACCTCAATATATTTATTTGCTAAGTTAACTAATTCCCATATTGCTGCCAATGCGCTTGCAAAATCTAAGTCGTTCATAAAGCCGTCTATCTTTTTTGGCAACTCGCGCGCCTTCGCCTTTAATGTCTCGTCATCTTCAGCGCATCCAATCACGAATGGGCTTGGAATCGCACCGTGAAAATATTTTTCGACCATCGTTAAGGTCCTGTTTAGCAGATTGCCCAAGTCGTTAGCCAAATCTGTATTCAAGCGGTTTATCAGCGCCTCCTCAGAATATACGCCATCTAACCCGAACGTAATCTCTCGCAACAAGAAATACCTAAAGACAGAAGCTCCGTATTTATTCACGAGGCCAAGGGGGTCTACGACATCGCCTTTTGACTTTGACATCTTCTCGCTAAGTTTTCCAATCGACCACCACCCATGCGCGAAGATTATTCTAGGCAACTCAAGCTCTAACGCGTGTAAAATTATTGGCCAATAAATAGCGTGTTGCCTTAAGATGTCTTTACCAATTACGTGTACATCCGCAGGCCAGAATTTTTTAAATTTACCTTCGTCGTGAGGATAGCCTAATGCGGAGATATAATTTACAAGCGCATCAAACCAAACATAGGTCACATGCACTTCTGAAAATGGGATGGGTATCCCCCACGTAAGCCGTGATTTGGGCCGCGATATACACAAATCCTGCAGGGGGTTCTTCAGAAAACTTAAAATCTCATTCCTTCGAGAAACCGGCTTTATGAAATCAGGATTCTCCTCTATATATCTCTTTAACCAGTCCTGATATTTGGATAATCTCAAGAACCAATTCCTCTCTCTTATCTCCTCTAATTTTCGTTTGCAATCTGGACAGGTATCATCTTGAAGCTGCACCTTCATCCAAAAGGTCTCGCACGGCGTGCAATACCATCCTTTATATTCAGATTCGTACAGCTCGCCGCGCTCATATAATTTTTGCAGAATAGAACGAACAACCTTTATATGGCGGTCCTCTGTGGTCCTTATGAAATCGTCATAGGATATCTCTAAAAGCGACCATAGGTTCTTGAAACGCCTCACGACAGAATCTACAAATTCCTTAGGGCTTAGGCCTGCCTCCGAAGCGGCCTTGGCGACTTTCTGGCCGTGCTCATCGGTGCCGGTTAGAAAAAATACCGAATCATCTTTAAGCCGCCTGTAACGGGCTAAGCAGTCGCAAGCGATATTTGTATAAGAATGCCCGATATGCGGACTTGCGTTAACATAATATATCGGCGTAGTAATATAAAATTTACCCATCTTCTAAATTGCCTGACGGTAAAGTCAGGCGATTATTTTCCTCTTAGGCGAGGAACGAGCCTCGTCGATGGAGGGAACACCCCTTAGGGCATCTGCACGGAACTTCAACTTGTTTTCCTTCTCCGACATCTACGGTGACAGAGCGCTTCAATGCATTTACGCACATAACCTTGCCAGAGCCACCTTCCACTTCTATCTTCTCTCCCTCTTTGGGAAGTCCCTTTAGAAGTTCCAGGTATAATTTATGTTCATAACCCAAGCAGCACATAAGCCTGCCACAGACGCCGGAGATCTTCGCAGGATTAAGCGGTAAGTTCTGTTCCTTGGCCATCCTTATCGTCACCGGTTCAAAGTCCTTTAAGAAAGTGGCGCAGCAAAGTTCCTTCCCGCACGGCCCAAAGCCACCGAGCAAACGCGCCTCGTCGCGAACGCCAATCTGTTTTAATTCAATCCTCGCTTTAAAGATTCGAGCCAGGTCCTTCACCAACTCTCGAAAATCGATTCGGCCTTCGGCGGTAAAATAGAATATCAACTTCGACCTATCAAAGGAATACTCCGCCTCGATTAATTTCATCCTTAGGGCATGTTCTAAAATTTTCTTTTGGCAAGTTGCGAATGCCTCACTTGTCTTTTCGCGATTCCTTTTAATCTGCTCCGAATCTGCCTTTGTCGCAACCCTCAATATCTTGCGAAGAGGTTCTTCTAAAACTATATCGGAAACCATCTCTGGTTCAGAAATTACTTCGCCGTAATCTAATCCCCTGTCCGCCTCGAGGATTACGCACTCGCCCACCTTAGGCCTCAACTCGCCTATTTCGTAATATTGAATCTTGCCGCCTTCCCTTAACCTAACCTGAAGGACTTCGTACAATTTAATTTCCCCCTTAAATTATATTGAGCCGCATATTGGATAATGCTATCTTGATATTCGCATTGCTGCGGATTAGTTCCTGCGTCACAAGGATCGCCTCGATTATCTCTTCTAATCTGCCAACCGAATATCTTTTTGAATCGCGCTGAATCTCATCGGCCTTATCTAAATTAATTAGCAATGCGGGTTCCTTTGAGAGATTAAATATCAATAAGTCCCTAAAATATATGGCAAGCGTGGTCAGGACATCGTTGACCTTTTCCCTCGGCTCGTCATAAAGCCAAGGTTCTTCATAGCCCAAACTCTTGGGCGAGATAAATTCATTCACTGCCCTGTCCCTATTGATTAATACTTCCTCCTTTAATGCCTCAATAGCTTTTCCTAACCGCCCTTCTGAAAATCTTGAAATATACTTGGCCCGCTTTGCATCTATATCAAATCTTCGCATAACTTCGCTCCTAATCGCCTCCTCACTTAAAGGATAAAATGGAATTTTTTGGCATCGGGAGATAATAGTTGGATAGAGCCTTGATATATTTGAAGCCAATAATATCAGCGTCGAATCATTCGGCGGTTCTTCCAAAGTCTTTAACAAACAATTTGCGGATTCCTCAGTCATATGGTCCGCTTTGTCTATTATATATACCTTAGCCCTGCCCTCATACGGCTTAAGCGCTAACGCCTGCGAAATTTGGCGGATTGAATATATTTTAATCTGCAATGACTTGCCCTCAGGATAAACCCACCCCACATCCGGATGAATATTAGCCTCTATCTTTTTGCAGGATACACATTCATCGCAAGGGTCTAAATTTTTACTTTCACAATTTAATGACTTGGCAAAAATTTTAGCGAGGTGCGATTTTCCAACTCCATCAGGTCCGATAAAAAGATATGCGTGCGCAATGCGCTCTTCTGCGATAGCGCGCTTTATCAACTCGACAGCTAATCTCTGGCCGATTATATCGTTAAACGACATCTTAATCTTTAAACTCTAAATCCCTGCTTACCGTCGGGCAGGCTAAACTCTAAATTCTAAACATGTGGTTTGTTTCGAATTTAGGATTTCGGATTTTAACAGGATATCCCTTATCTTCTCCTGCACTTCGCTGATTGGTGCGTCGGCGCGTATAACCTTTATCCGTTGCGGCTGGCCCTTCGCTAATTTCAGATATCCGCGCCTTACCCTTCGATGAAATTCGTATGGTTTTATTTCCACCCTATCTTTGAGGCCGGCGCGCAACAGCCCCTTTTTCGTAGCAACGTCTAACAATATTGTAAGGTCAGGATTAAGGCCTCGTGTGGATAATCTGCCTGCATCTTTAATCGTTTTCAAATCTAACCCCGCACCATAGCCCTGATAAGCAACGGTTGCATCCTGAAATCTATCACAAATTACTATATATCCCTTCTTAAGGGCGGGCATTATTATTTCATCTACGATTTGCGCCCGGCACGCTAAAAATAAAAATAGCTCGCAAGCACTTGTCATTCCTTTATTGCCCTTATTAAGCAGTATCCCTCTTACGCCTTCGGATATCTTCGTTCCGCCCGGCTCCCTCGTACGCAGTACCTTGTAGCCACGGCGCCTTAAAAAATCGCAGAGCAATTTAGAATGGGTCGATTTACCTGAGCCCTCAGGCCCTTCGAAGGTAATCAATGCGCCTTTCATTTACCCTTTAATCCCTGTGAGTTTTACCCCTTCGATGAAGTATCTCTGGTTAAAAATGAAGATTAAAATTATAGGAAGCATCGCCATAACTGAGCCTGCCATAAGCAAATTCCAATCGGTCGAATATAAACTCTTAAAAGACTCAAGGCCAATCGGAAGCGTCCGCATCTGCATAGTAGTCGTTACCAGGAGTGGCCACATAAACGAGCCCCAGTTGCCCATAAATGTAAACGTGGCAAGAGTTGCAAGGGCTGGTTTAGAAAGCGGCAAGATTATCTTCCAATAGATGCCGAGGAACCCACATCCATCCATCTTTGCCGCATCCTCTAAATCCCTTGGCAAGGTCATAAAGAACTGCCGCAACATAAATGTCCCAAATGCTGAAAACATAGCTGGGATAATCAACGCCTTATACATATCTATCCAGTTGGAAAGTTTCATCAAGACAAAGACGGGTATCATTATAACGGAGCCAGGTATCATTATCGTGGCCAAATATGCGAAGAAGATTTTATCCCTGCCCGGAAATTGCAAGCGCGAAAAGGCATATGCAGCGAGAGAGCTTGTAAGCACTTGCCCCGCTGTTACACATGCTGCTACGAATATGGAATTGAAATAGAACCTCGCGAATGGAACGACTTCAAATACCTTAACGTAATTTTGCCAAATGAAGGTGGTTGGAATAAACATCTGTATCCAGTTCTTAGGTTGAACATAAACCGCATCCAACTCCCTAAGCGAAGTTGCAATCATCCACAAAAATGGCAAGAGCATTGTTAGCGCACCTAACGTAAGGAAGAAATAGGTAACTATCTTCGCGAACAATTCCTTCCGCCTTGCAAGCTTCTTGGATTCGCTTAATGTCAACGAAATTTTACGATTCATAATATCACCTTCTAATAATGCACAAGCCTGCCGCCAAATCTCCAGTTAATTAGGGAGATGATAAATATAACGATGAACAGAAACCAGGCAATCGCTGCAGCGTAGCCAGTATTTAGCCAATTATAAAGGTTGTTGAAAATATAGTATTCTATTGTTGTTGTAGATATGCCCGGTCCGCCACCGGTCATAACATACGCCTGCATAAACCCACCTTGAAATCCGCCGATTATGCTCATTATAAAGATAAAAAATGTCGTCGGACTTATCTGTGGCCAGGTTATTGCCAAAAACTTTTGCCAGCCATTCGCGCCATCTATATCTGCGGCTTCGTATAACTCCCGAGGAATTCCCTGGAGCGCGGCCAGGTAAAGTATCATATTCATTCCGCCTAAAGCCGCCCAAAAGCCCATCAACATCAATGCGGGTTTAGCCCATCCGGGTGAGGACAGCCACTGCGGGCCTTTTAATGACAGCCCTAAAAATTGTCCAATCCAAGAGAAGATATTGTTTAACATCCCATATTCGGTATTAAAAATCCACATCCAAAGTATCGCAACGGCTACGCCCGGGCATATCGATGGCAGAAAGAAAATTGTCCTAAAGGTGACAACCCCTCTTATTTTTTGATTTAAAGCGACTGCCAGCGCCAGCGAAGCCATTATACTTATTGGAATGGAAAACAGCAAAAATACCGTATTCCATAGGATTTTCCAGAAGTTGTAATCGTTTGGCGCTATCCTGCCATTTTCTACGTGGAAGGCAAGCAGATTTACGAAATTAGATATGCCTACAAATTTAGGCGGCCAAGTGATGATATCCCACTCATAGAAACTCAATAACAAAGAGACGAGGACCGGCAAAAATGTAAAGACTAAAAAGCCCAGCAGATTCGGCATCAAAAAAATATAAGCTGCTATAGTCTCCTTCGTGCTCGATTTAAGCTCTCTCAATTTTAATTCGTCCGCCTCCAATGAGTTCCATCTTTTTCGTCTTCCAAAATTATCCCCTTACGCTTCAAGTCTTCTCTTATTTTGTCCGCTTCGGTGAATTTGCGTTGTTTGCGCAATTCCTCCCGACGCCTAATAGCAGTTTGCGCTTCAGAATCTGATACTTCTTTCGAACTGCTTTGAAAGGTTAATCCAAGTATTCCGCTTAATTCTAAGATGGTATCTTTTGCATACTTTAACATAAATTTATACATCTCGGGTTTTTTGTCTAAAACTTTATTGCAGAAACTTACCAGATCGAACAATGCGCCAATAGCCAGCGGAGTATTGAAATTGTCGTCCATTGCTTCTTCGAAGCGCTGCTTGAATTTGAAAATATCCATATTTGAAATATCTGCGCCACTGGTCGATGGCTCCCTTGTCCCTATCTCTCGTCCGATTTTATTAAACAAAATTATAAATCTCTCATAAGCATTTTTGGTCGCTTCCATCTTCTCCCAAGAGTAATCTATCGGGTGCGAATAGTGGGTTCCCAAGAAAAATAATTTCAAGATATCAGATGAATAGCGGTTCAGGATATCTTTTATAGTTACGAAATTTCCCGCTGACTTCGACATCTTCTCGCCATTTATTGTAAGAAGCCCGTTATGTATCCAATAATTCGCAAACGGCTTCCCAGTAGCGCATTCGGATTGGGCGATTTCGTTCTCATGATGAGGAAATATCAAATCTCGTCCTCCGCCATGGATGTCAAAATTATCGCCTAGATATTTCGTTGACATAGCGGAACATTCGATATGCCAACCAGGCCTTCCATTTCCCCATGGCGAACGCCATTCGGGCTCATTCTCTTTAGCCGCCTTCCACAGCGCAAAATCTAAAGGGTCCTTTTTCTTTTCCCCAACCACAACGCGCGCGCCCTCTAATATCTGGTCGAGGTCCTGATGCGATAAATATCCATATTTATTATAACTTCTAACCTCAAAATAGACATCTCCATTCACCTGATAGGCATATCCTTTTTCAATGAGGGCTTCTATCATCTTGACCATATCGGGAATGTGTTCCGTCGCTTTTGGCTCCATATCCGCTTTCTCGATATCAAGGAGCCCCATATCTTCGTAGAAGCGCTTTGTGTAACGCTCGGAAACTTGTTTAACCGCATCGTTCAAACTAAATCCTGCCAAAGGAGAATTCGAAGCGCTTAATTCCTCGCGCGCCTTATCGATTATTTTGTCATCAACATCAGTAATATTCTTGACGAATTTGACCACGTATCCGCGATACTTAAAATGGCGTCTTATACAATCGAATATAAATGCACTTCTGGCATGGCCTATATGGCATTCGTCGTAAACAGTCACGCCGCACACGTACATCCTAACCTCGCCAGGCCTAATTGGCTTAAACTCCTCTATCTTTCTAGTCAAAGTATTATAAATTGTAATCGCCATGTCGCCTTAATAAAATCCTAAATTCGAATTTAGGATTTAGGATTTTCCTTTAACCCCTTTCGATAACTCTTTAACTCGGATTCGATATGGTCTATCTCATGTTGCAATTTATCCAAAGCCTGCGCTAATGGGTCCGGTAAGTTCGTATGGTCTAATTTTATCCCTGGAAAAGTTTTGCCTTCTTGTTTTACTATTCTTCCAGGGACGCCAACCACGGTTGAGTCAGCTGGAACATCTCTTATTACAACTGCATTAGCACCAATTACGACGTTATCTCCAATCGTAATATTGCCGAGCACCTTTGCGCCAGCACCAACTACAACGTTGTCGCCCAGCGTCGGATGGCGCTTGCCCCTTTCTTTTCCTGTCCCACCAAGCGTAACGCCTTGAAATAACGTCACATTATCTCCTAATATTGAAGTCTCTCCAATAACGACCCATACCATGGTCGATAAATAGCCCTTTGCCAATCGCTGCGCCAGGATGGATCTCAATTCCTGTTAAATGTCGAGCAAGTTGCGAAATCAGGCGCGGCAGAAGGGGCATCTTTAGCAAATATAGAAGACGCGATATTCGGTGGAAAATTATCGCGTGTAGTCCTGAATATAATAGAATGACTTCCAAGACATTTCGTGCCGCTGGGTCTCGTTCAAATGCTGCCTTAATCTCAGCCCTAAAAATAATCGCGACCAAAAAAATAACCGCAGCGAAGACTAAGAGCAGAATGACAAAAATATAGACCATCTATTTCGCCTCCTCAAGGGCCACGATCGCGTAAGCCGCTATCGCTTCGCCACGTCCTAAGGAACCGACCCCCTCTTGCGTAGTCGCCTTTATATTTATCATATCTTCGGATACCCCCAGTGAATGCGCTATTATTCTCTTCATCTTATTTTTAAACGGCTCTAATTGGGGTTCTTCAAGGATAAGGGTCGAATCGATATTCTTAATCCTAAAACCATCGGCCTTAACTACTGCATTGACTTTATTCAATAACTCAGCGCTGGATATATCCTTAAACGCAGGGTCGGTATTCGGAAAGTGCACTCCGATATCGCCCTTTCCAATAGCGCCCAAAACCGCATCGCAAATCGCATGCAATAAAACATCGGCGTCCGAATAACCATCGAGGCCTTTTATATAAGGGATCTCGACTCCGCCTAAGATTAGCTTCCTGCCCTCAATCAACCTATGTATATCGTAACCTAATCCAACCCGCATGCTATCCTGCCGATTAAAAAATCCATGTGATTACCTCACCCCATCAACGCCCTGGCGTGCTTCAAATCCTCGACTGTGGTTATCTTTATATTTTTATATGAGCCGAAAACGGCCTTGACTTTAATCCCAAGCCGTTCAACCAAAGCGGAATCATCCGTCGCATCTACTGCGTCATCGAACGCCTTCTTGTAAGCCCTGACTAAAATATCCTTCTTAAACGCCTGTGGAGTCTGAACTTCAATTAGCGACTGCCTCTTTAAGGTCGCTGTTACAAAATTGCCTTTCTCAACCTCTTTTATTGTAGGTTTAACAGGCACATAAGTTATCGCTGCGCCAAAGGTCCTTGCCCCTTCTATTACGGATGAGATTATCTTATTATCTAAAAATGGGCGAACCCCGTCGTGGACCAGAACATAATCTACATCCGCACTTATTAAGGATAAGCCATTTTTAACAGAATCCATTCGACGTTTTCCACCCAAGGCTATTTTCTTGACTTTCTTTAATTTTTTCTTTTTTATTAACGAACGCGCTTTGCTTAAACAGGATTCATTTACGATAAGTATTATCTCATCAATACGTTCTGAATCATCAAGGGCTTTCAAAGTATAGCTAAGGATGGGCTCCTTTCCGATAGCGACAAAGGGTTTGTGGATTTTTAAACCTAACCTCTCGCCCTTTCCGGCGGCAGGAACAATCGCTGCAACCTTTATCCCGCTCTTTCTTACTACACGGAGTCTCTTCTTTGTAGAAAGGGCGGGGTTCATATTTTACCTCACCCCTCGTTGCGATTCTAATCTGGTAAATATCATCCTGCCAGCCGCAGTCTGAAGGACGGAAGTCACAATAACCCTTACGGTCTGTCCGATTAGGTGCCTTGCATTATCAACCACTACCATAGTCCCATCATCGAGATAAGCGACCGCCTGATTATACTCCTTGCCCTCTTTGATGAGTTTGACCTCCATTAACTCGCCTGGAAGAACAACTGGTTTTAGTGCATTGGCAAGCTCATTTATATTTAAAATAGATACGCCCTGCAGTTCGGCAATCTTATTCAAGTTGTAATCATTAGTGAAGATTTTCGCGCCAAGTATCTTGCTCAACTTTATAAGTTTCGCATCGACATCCTGAAGTTCGGAAAAATCCTCCTCATGGATATTCACATCCACGTGGCTTAACTTTCGTATCTTATTTAACATATCCAGCCCACGCCTGCCGCGATTCCTCTTGATAGGGTCTGGCGAATCGGCGACCCCTTGCAATTCCTTTAAGACGAACCTTGGGATTACAAGCTTTCCCTCGATGAATTTTGTATGGCATATATCTGCGATCCTGCCGTCGATAATTACGGATGTATCGAGGATAATTATCTCCTCCCTTTGATCTTCCCTTCTTAATTTTACGTAGGGTATTATTATATTAAATTCATCCTTACCCCTCATCGCCATTATCATCCCTAAATAACAGAAGACGAGGGTTAACGAAAC
>CAZUZR010000030.1:0-15676 GCA_964625025.1 uncultured Planctomycetia bacterium
ACTCCGTCAGCGAAGTTCACTTATAACAGCGTCCGCCATCTCGCGAGTCCCTACTACAGTGGGATCGTCTCGAGTGGGCTTTAAGTCATACGTAACGTACTTGCCTTCCCTTAAGACTTTTCTTACAGCGTCTTCAAGCCTATTTGCGGCATCTACTTCGCCGATGTGGCGAAGCATAAGCACTCCTGAAAGTATCATCGCCGTTGGATTTACTTTGTTTAAGCCTTTATATTTTGGGGCGCTGCCATGTGTGGCTTCAAATACTGCCGCGTTATCACCTATATTAGCGCCGGGCGCAACCCCTAGGCCACCGACTAAGCCGGCGCAAAGGTCAGATACGATATCGCCGTAAAGGTTGGGCAATACTAAAACATCATATTCCTCAGGCCGCTGTACTAATTGCATACACAAATTATCTACTATCTTATCTTCAAAGGCGATGCTTCCGACATATCGTTGCGCAACTTCTCGTGCAGTTTCAAGAAAGAGGCCATCCGTGGATTTCATAATATTCGCTTTATGGACGCAGGTTACTTTTTTTCTATTGTTTTTAAGCGCGTATTCGAATGCGAATTTCACAATCCGCTCTGTTGCAGATTTAGTTATCGGCTTAACGCTTATGGCCGAATCGCTTTTAAGTGCCTTCTTGCATATAGAATTTATTGCTTCGATTATCACCTTCGTATCATTAGCATTCGAATCGAATTCTATGCCAGCATACAAGTCCTCAGTATTCTCGCGAACAATTACGATATCAACTTTATCATAATGCGTCCTTACGCCTTCATAGAGTACACAGGGACGCAGGCAAGCGTATAAGTCCAACGACTTTCTCAATTCCACGTTGACGCTTCTAATTCCACTGCCTATGGGGGTCGTAATAGGGCCTTTTATAGCGACCTTGTTTTTCTTTATGGACAATAGTACATGTTCGGGTAGCGGCCTGCCATATTTTTCAATGACGCCTTCGCCAGCATCGAAGACTTCCCATTCTAAATTAACCCCTGTTGCTTCAATGCATCGCCTCGCCGCATCGGAAACTTCAGGCCCCACTCCATCGCCGGGGATAAACGTAATCTTGTGTTTCAAATTATCTTCTCCTTCAACCACCCAGCCATCCTTTCCAGCCCCTTCTTAATCTCCTCAATGCCAGTAGCAAAACTTAACCTAATATGCGTATCCCAGCCGAAGGGTTCGCCAGGGATGACAGCGACCTTTACTTCTTCTAATAGCCTTTTTGCAAATTCATAGGAGTCCATCTTCGTCTTAGATATATCGCAAAATAGATAGAAAGCGCCCTTCGGTTTAATACAAAAGATGCCATTTATTTTGGCTATTTCTTCAACCATAAAATCGCGCCTTTTCTTAAACTCTCTAACCATCTCATCGACGCAAGCCTGGTTGCCCCTGAGCGCCTCCAAAGCCGCGCTTTGAGCAGGCGAAGTAGGATTTGAAGTCGAATGGTCCTGCAGCCTCCCTATCGCTTGAGCCAATTCTTTATTTGGGGCTGCAAGATACCCTATCCTCCAACCGGTCATAGCGTATGATTTCGAAACGCCATTTACCACAAAGGATAAATTGTAAGCATCTTTTTCCAACGAAGCAAATGAGATATGTTTTTCGCCGTCGTATATCAATTTCTCATATATCTCGTCTGAGATAACGGCGAGCTTTCTATCGATTAATACAGAAGCGATCTCCTCCAACTCAGCCTCATTATATACTGAACCGGTAGGATTAGAGGGGCTATTTAAAATAAAGGCGACTGTCCTTTTTGTTATAGCTTCCTTTAAGTCATCTGGCTTTACCTTGAATTCATCACTCTGTCTGGTTTTTAATATTACCGGCACGCCGCCAGCCAACCGCACCATCTCAGGATAACTTACCCAGTATGGCGAAGGGATTATAACTTCGCTGCCTTCATCACAAATAACCTGGAGTATATTATATAGCGAGTGCTTCGCACCACAAGAAACGATTATCTGACCCTGCTCATATTCAAGTCCATTTTCACGAAGGAATTTTTCGCAAATTGCTTTTTTAAGCTCTGGGATCCCGGAAGAGGCAGTATATTTTGTGAAGCCGCTTTCGATAGCTTTGATTGCAGCTGATTTAATATGCGCAGGCGTATCGAAATCTGGCTCGCCCGCACCGAAACTTACAACATCTTCACCACTTTGCTTCATCTCCTTCGCCTTTGCAGTAATCGCCAGCGTCGGGGATTCTTTAACTTCTCGCATGCGTCTTGCAATCTTCATCTTAGTTCACCGTAAGTTATGTTTATACAATAAGACGGGCTAAAAGTCAAAATAATTTTACTTTGCCCGCTCGTACTAAAAAGGTTCCTTGCGGACACAAGCCTGCGCAAGTATATATTTACTTTGAAATTTAACGTCTTGGCGCAAAAGCCGGTTTATGACGCAGCCACTATTAATTTACTATTGGTAAAATAAAGAGTTTCGTCTGGAGCCGCACATTGAAGATTCGAGCGGGCAAGGTTGCCTACAACTTAACCTTAAGGCAGAGCGAGAAGATTCGCTGAGCGAAGTTTGCCTCGCAGGGGCGAACGAGCGGTGCGGCGAAGATGAAAATCGGCATTTTGCCAAGCGAGACGTTAAATTTCAAATGATTAACTTATTTTGTCCTGCCCTTGAAGAACTTGCGCAAGGTTCCTAAAAAACCTGTCGGGGCTTTCCGGGTCGGCTTTATCTCTTTTTCTTTCTTTGGGGGAATATGTCTTTCGGGCGGGGCCTTTCTCGGTTTCTCGGCAACTGGCGGCACTGCTGCCTTTGGTGGCGCTTTTTCTGCTTCAGGAGTCGGCTTTTCCCTTGTCGAAGTTTTTTCCTTTTTCGGCTTAACCTTAGGAGCAACTATTTTCTTCTCGGTCAATTCCAGCATCCCGAGTTGTGCGCCGTCGCCCTTTCTTACGCCGGAGCGAATTATCCTGGCATAACCGCCATTTCTATTTTTAAAAAGCGGGGCTATCTCTTTGAATAATTTTGTCGTTAAATCTCTATCATGAAGTATGGCGAATACAAGACGCCGAGAGTGCAAATCATCTTTTTTGCCAAGGGTAATCAAACTATCGGCTAACCTCTTAGTCTCTTTCGCCTTTGCTAAAGTTGTTTCTATCCTTTGATAAATAAAAAGCCCTCTAACTAGATTTCGAAGCAAGGCGTCTCTCTTTGATTTGCCTCTGCTTAACCTTTGAGCCCTTCTTCTATGTCGCATAGCTAATATGCCCCATCATTCTTTCTTTAATAATTTCTTATCGATTTTTATGCCCAGCGATAATCCCATTGCGCCAATAATCTTTTGAATCTCAGCCAGCGATTTTTTGCCGAAATTTCGATACCTTAACATTTCGGCCTCTGTCTTCTGAACCAACTCCCCGATTGTGCGTATCTTCGCCTCCTTAAGGCAATTTGCGCTTCTAACTGAAAGTTCCAATTCTGAGACAGGCATTCTAAGCTTAGCATATAATTCTTCGTCTACCCTGACTTGCTCTTCCTCTTCCTCATGGAGCTTGCCATAATTTACAAATATATCTAAATGCCTTTGTAAGATGTGCGCGGCGTATAGAAGCGCATCCTTTGGACTTACGTTGCCGTTGGTCCAAATTTCCAATATTAATTTATCGTAGTCGGTAATCTGCCTCACGCGAGTATTTTCCACTTGAAAATTTACCTTTGTAACAGGCGTGAAAACTGAATCTATCGGGATTGCGCCTATCGCCTGGCCTTCCTTTTTATTCCTCTCAGCGGGATAATAACCTCTGCCCCTTCCAACCTCCATCTCGATATGAAATTTCGTATTCTTAGTTAAAGTAGCGAGCACCAGATTTGGATTTAGAATTTCGATAGTATCGTCGTGGATTATATCCTTCGCCCTCACCTCGCCCTTCTTCTCGGCTTTGATCTCAATAACCTTAGGCTGCCTTGAATGAGAACGCAATATTAGCTTTTTTATATTCAGGATAATTTCGGTCACATCCTCGACGACGCCGGGCATGGTTGAAAATTCGTGTTGGACGCCATCTATCTTCACCGAAGTAACGGCACTTCCCTCTATCGAAGAAAGCAAAATTCTGCGTAGCGCATTTCCTAAAGTGGTGCCATATCCTCGCTCAAAGGGCTCAGCGATAAATTTACCGTACGTTTCAGTATGGGTGGATTCATCGCAAACCAATTTCTTCGGCATCTCAAAGTCCTTCCACGCAATCCCCATATTATTTTATCCTCCTACTTCGAATATAACTCAACTATTAATTGTTCATGAATGGGAAATCCTACGTCGTCCCTCGCAGGCAACTTTACGACCTTCGCTTCCAAATCATTCGAGTTCACCTCCAACCATTTAGGTAGGCCCCTTTCTTTTGTAAGCTCAAGATTATCCTTGATCCGCTTAAGCGTGCCTTGCGAATCTATTATTTTAACCAAATCGCCAACTTTAACTGAATAAGACGGAATGTCCAGGCGCCTTCCATTTACTAAGAGATGTCTGTGGGCTACAATCTGACGGGCCTCTGCCCTCGAAAGCGAAAAGCCAGCGCGAAAGACCACGTTATCTAACCGCCTCTCTAATAACTGAAGTAAAGTCTCTCCGGTAATTCCCCTGGATTTCTCTGCAATACTAAAATATCGTCTAAACTGCCGCTCTAAGACGCCATAAATTCTTTTTACCTTCTGTTTCTCCCTCAATTGAATGCCGTAATTGGACAATTTGACTCGACTCTGACCATGTTGACCAGGCGCGTATTCGCGACGAGAGGCAGCACATTTTTCCATATAGCAACGAGAACCCTTTAAGAAAAGTTTTGCGCCCTCTCTCCTACATAATCTGCATACGGCATCCTTATATTTCGCCATTACTTATACTCTCCTTCTCTTGGGTGGCCTGCAACCATTATGTGGAATTGGCGTCACATCCTTAATCAATGATATAGATAATCCCGTTGCTTGAAGCGCACGTATTGCCGATTCGCGACCGGCGCCTGGACCTTTTACGTAAACTTCCACCTCTTTAACGCCGTGTTCCATGGCTTTCTTGGCAGCCATCTCCGCCGCAATTTGAGCTGCAAAAGGTGTGGATTTCTTCGAACCGGAAAATCCAGATGAGCCACTAGAGGTCCATGCAATTGCATTGCCTGCTTTATCGGTGATAGTTATAATCGTATTATTAAACGTCGCTTGAATATGCGCAATAGCGCTGGGTATATTCCTCGCAACCTTTTTCTTCGTCCTAACCTTTTTCTTCTCCTCTGCCATCTTCTATTCCTTTTTTATTAATTGGTTATCTTGTTTGCTGGTTGTTGGTTTTAACGAGCAAACGAACTAACGAGCAAACGAACTAACGAAAATTAAGTGCCGGGCTTGGTTTCTTTCTTCTTGAGCGCAACTGCCATCCTGCGTGGGCCTTTCCTAGTCCTCGCATTTGTGCGAGTCCTTTGGCCTCTAACAGGCAGGCCTCTCCTATGCCTTAACCCTCGATACGAACCGATGTCTATTAACCGCTTTACATTCTGAGAAACCTCTCGCCTTAAGTCGCCCTCAACCTTATATCCCTTCTGTATGACCGATGTTATTCGAGCCACCTCTTCATCTGTTAAATCCTTAGCGCGTATATCCGGATTGATATTCGCCTCCTTTAAAATTTTATTGGATAATCTCCTGCCTATCCCATACAGATACGTTAGCGCGATCTCTATCCTTTTTCCCTTGGGGATATCGACACCTAAAATCCTCGGCATTAAACCCTCCTAATTATATTTGTTTCTGCTAACTTGACAGTTAAACCCTAAATTCGAAATCCTAAATTCTAAACAAATCCCAATTCCCAAATCCTAACTCCCAATTTTTTTAAATACCAAGTTTGGAATTTGTAGTTTGAGATTTAGAATTTGTTTAGTATTTAGTGTTTGTGATTTAGGATTTATTTGCATTGTCTTATAAATTACCCTTGGCGTTGCTTATGCTTTGGGTTCGAACAAATTACGTAGACTATGCCTTTTCTTTTAACGATTTTACATCTTTCGCAAATCCGTTTTACGCTCGAACGAACCTTCACCCCGCACCCTCTCCTTCTCTTCCTATTTCACCCTGAATGTAATCCTACCCCGTGTCAAATCGTATGGCGAAAGCTCAAGCTTGACCTTGTCGCCGGGGAGTATGCGAATAAAATTCATCCTCATCTTTCCCGATACATGAGCCAGTATCTTATGTCCGTTATCCAACACTACGCGAAACATCGCATTTGGAAGTGCTTCAACTACTATGCCCTCAACTTCTATGGGTTCTTCTTTCGCCATTTCGTTAATATCTCCGGGCCATTTTCTCCAATGTAAATTGTATGTTCGAAGTGGGCCGATAATTTTCTGTCCTTAGTAACGGCTGTCCAGCCGTCGTCTAAAATCTCTGCCTTATATGTGCCTACATTAACCATCGGCTCAATAGCAAATGTCATTCCAGCCTTTAACCTCGGGCCCATCCCAGGCTCACCGAAGTTCGGTATTTGTGGCTCCTCGTGCATCTTTGAGCCTATGCCGTGGCCGACGAATTCTCGCACTACAGAAAAGTCACTCGCTTCAACGCATTTCTGAATCGCATGTGATATATCTGATAGCCTGTTATTAGGCCGCGCTTTCTCAATCCCTTCATAAAGTGCGTTTTGAGTTACCTTAAGCAACTTCTGCGCTTCTTTTGAAACCTCTCCTACAGAGAAGGTTATTGCGGCATCTCCATAATAACCATTTAACTTAACCCCGACGTCGACGGAGATTATATCCCCTTCCCTTAAAGCCCGTCCTCTGGGAATCCCATGAACTATAACTTCATTTATCGAGGTGCAGACGTTTCCGGGAAATCCTTTATAGCCCTTGAAAGCGGGGATGCCACCTTCCTGTAAAATATAATCGCCAGCCAGTTTATCTAGCTCCAAAGTCGTAACTTCCGGCTTTATCTTCGTCTCTAACAATTCTAAGGTCTTTACGACTATGAGGCAGGCCGCTTCAATTTTATCTACTTCCGCTTTAGATTTTAACGTTATCATTTACGAAACGAACTAACGAGTTAACCAAGTATTAACTTCTCTTTGAGAAAGAGCTCGCTAAGATGTAAGTGGACACGAGCTACGTCCAAATCGCCTGAGACGGTTCGCAATTTGTCCTTCCCCTTATAATAATTTATTATTTCCGGTGCGGCCTTCTCATAAACCTCTATCCTCTTACGAACTGTCTCCTCCTTATCGTCATCCCGTTGATAAAGTTCTCCACCGCAAATATCGCATTTGCCGCTTACCTTCGGCGGAATATTTTTTATATGATAATTTGCGCCGCATCTTTTGCATACCCTTCTGCCTGAGAGCCTACTGATTATCGTATCGATAGATGTCTTAAAATAAATGACTAAATCTATCGGGCTTTTAATCTCAACTAACGTCTCATCCACCGCCTTCGCCTGGGCCTCGGTCCTCGGAAATCCGTCTAGGATAAATCCATTCTGGCAATCAGGCTTCATCAGGCGATGCGCAACTATCTCAATCACTATATCGTCAGGGACTAATTCACCTCGGTCCATAAATTCCTTTGCCTTCTTGCCAGTCGCGGTTTTGTCTTTGACCGCATCGCGCAAGATGTCTCCCGTTGAGATATGTGGTATTTTGAATTCATCGGAAAGAACTTTTGCCTGCGTGCCCTTTCCTGCACCAGGGGACCCAAGCAGGACTAACTTCACCTAATCCTCGCTTTCAATCTGCCAGCTTTCATAAAGCCTTCGTAATGGCGCATAAGCAAAAACGACTCTATCTGTTTCATCGTATCTAACATAACTCCGACTATAATCAAGAGTGCAGTGCCGCCAAAAAAACTTGCAACCAAATATGGAATTTTAAGCCACCTGCCAATGAAATCCGGCAGGATTGCGATTATCGCCAAAAATATAGCGCCAGGCAAAGTAACGCGATTCAATATGAAGTTAAAGAAATCCTCTGTTGGCCTTCCCGGCCTAATGCCAGGAACGAATCCGCCGTACTTCTTCATGTTATCCGCCAAATCCCGAGGATTTAAAGTAACGGCGGTATAAAAATATGTAAAAAATATTATGAGAATTGCATATAAAGCGGTATAAAGCCATCCGCCGCGCTGAATCCAGTTTATCATCGTCTTTATTGCTGGGTTAGGCACGAACTGCGCTATGGTCGCTGGAAACAAAATTATCGACTGTGCAAAAATAATGGGAATAACCCCTGCCTGATTGACCCGAAGTGGCAAATACGTGCTCTGTCCCCCATAGACTTTTCGCCCTACTATGCGTTTAGCATATTGCACCGGGATGCGCCTTTGAGCCTGCGTTATCAGGATAACGGCTATTATAACGCCGACCATCATTGCGCCCATCAACGCTAAAGTAAATGGCTCGAGTTGCCTTTTGGAAGGCGAAAGTGGCGATGAAAGAATAAATAGCTGATGAATGGCAGTTGGAATTCTTGAAATTATGGAAGCGGTAATTAAAAGCGACATGCCGTTACCAATTCCGTGTTCGGTTATCTGTTCGCCAAGCCACATTATAAAAGCAGTGCCGCTTACCAAGGTGACTATCGTAATAAATCGAAATCCCAAACCGGGATTTTGAATTATATGCATACCTCCTGTAATCGTAAGGCCTTCGAGCCAAAGGCTGGTAAACAAGGCTTGTATCGCGCCGATAACAAGTGTTCCGTATCGCGTGTATTGAGTTATAATCCTGCGGCCGTGTTCTCCGCCTTCCTTTGCTAATTTCTCAAAATACGGAAAGGCGAAACAGAGAAGTTGCATAATAATGGAACTAGAAATATATGGCATTATCCCGAAGGCGAAGATGGTCATCTGCGACATAGCGCGCCCTGTAAATAAATCCATCACATCAAATAGCGTTCCTCCTAATCTTTTTGACTCCGATTCAATATATTGCGAAAGAGCATGTCCGTCAATTCCAGGCGTCGGTATATATCGCCCTAGGCTATAGACAGCCAATAAAGCAACTGTTATCAATAACTTTCTCTTTAATTCTGGAATCTTTAAAATATTGGCTAACGCCTGCAGCATATTCGTTATTTTCCGCCCGTGGGGGGTCCACCATACGTGGTGGATATTAACTCGGCAAGGCCGCCTGCTTGTTTAATCTTTTCTATCGCGCTAGATGAAAAGGCGTGTGCCTTTACCGTGATCGGATTAGAAATCTCTCCATCGCCTAAAATTTTAATGGGCTTTTTTTTATCTTTAATAAGCCCTGCTTCAAATAATTCGGTTGGGCCTACAGCCGAATTTTCCTTGAATGCTGCTAACTGAGCAAGATTTAATATCTGATAGACTTTTTTGAATTTGCTCGTGAATCCCCTCTTTGGAATTCTTCGAGTAAGGGGCATCTGTCCACCTTCAAAACCTACCCTAATCCCTGGACCAGACCTTGCCCTTTGTCCCTTCTGGCCTCTTGTTGAAGTTTTGCCATGCCCTGAACCAGGACCCCTGCCAACTATCTTTTTCTTCTTCGTCGCCCCTTCTGGGGCACGTATCTCGCCTAACCTCACTTGTTACCTTCTCCTTTTATTGTCTTTAAAACCCCCTCTTTCCTGGATAAATTGTTAAGTCCTTCAACTGCCGCTTTAATTACATTTAGAGCGTTATTTGAACCGAGTGATTTAGAAAGGATATCTTTAATGCCGGCCACTTCACATAATGCTCGAACAGGGCCACCTGCGATTACACCAGCTCCAGGAGCCGCAGGTTTTAATAGGACTTTCCCGGCACCATACTTTCCAACTACTTCATGTGGAATCGTCGTCCCCACGATTGGAACCTCGAATAAATTTTTCCTCGCATCAGCTAAGCCCTTTCTTATCGCCTCTGAAACTTCGTTTGCCTTCCCATAGCCGAAGCCCACTTTTCCTTTGCCATTCCCAACAACGATCAAAGCGCTGAAGGAAAGTTTCTTCCCACCCTTTGTAACTTTAGCGACTCTATTTACAGTCAAAACCTTTTCGGTTAACTGCGTTTCTTGAACTATCCCCTCAGCCAAATTTTACCTCCTGAAACTTATTTAGAATTCCAAGCCCGCTTTCCTTGCGGCCTCAGCTAACGATTTTACTCTGCCATGATAAAGATATCCGCCTCTATCGAAAACTACTTTCTTAATCCCTTTTGCTTGCGCTTCCTTGGCAAGCATTTCGCCCAAAATTTCAGCGGCCTTTACATTCCCGCCATTTTCACATTTCTCTCTAAAATTCTTATCAAGCGTTGAAATCGCATATAAGGTCTTGCCTTCAATGTCATCTATTAACTGGACAAAAAGATTTTTGAGGCTCCTGTGGACGGAAAGCCTAGGCCTCTCTCCGGTCCCTTTTATCACCCTCCTTATCCTCTGGTGACGTTTTAATCTGCCTAACTCTTTCTTAATAGTAACGGCCATTAACCAACTGCCTTTCCTACTTTTTTCCTTACGTACTCGCCGACGTATCTTATACCTTTACCTTTATATGGTTCGGGTGGATAAATCGCCCTAATCTCAGCAGCTACCTCTCCAACCTTTTGCTTATCTATCCCTTTAACGATGAGCTGCGTCGGTTTCGGGGTCTCGAGAACGATGCCCTCAGGAATCTGAACTTCAACTGGGTGGGAAAATCCAAGTTGCATAATTAACTTTTTACCGCTAACCTGCGCCCTGAAACCTACTCCCACTATTTCTAGTTCCTTCTGAAAACCTAAAGTTACGCCGAGTATCATATTGTTTATCAAAGTTCGAGTTAGGCCGTGCAGGGGCACAACTGATTTTTCATTTGAGTTTAACGAGACGATAATTTGTTCGTCCTTAATTTCCACTTTAATATCCGGATGTGTCTCGTAAGTTAACTTTCCCATCGGGCCTTCAACTGAAATTCTATTCCCATTTATATTAACCTTTACATTCTTGGGAATCCCTATTGGCTTCTTACCTATTCTGGACATATCTCACCATACATAACATAAAATTTCACCGCCAACCCTTAACTCGCGAGCCTTTTTATCCGTCATAATGCCTTTAGAAGTTGAGATAATGGCAATGCCTAAGCCACGCAAGACATTGGGAATTTTCTTGGTTGGCCTGTAAACCCTTAAACTGGGTTTCGAGATCCTCTTTAAATTTTTTATCACGCTACGACCTTCTTTATATTTTAGATATATTCGAATTAAATTTATCTTTGATGTATCCAATGCCTTAAAATCGGCGATGTAGCCTTCCCCTTTTAATACGTTCAAAATTTCTCTATTCATTTTGGAATCCGGTACATCTACCGCGTCCTTCTTCGCGCGACAGGCATTTCTTATCAACGTCAATAAATCTGCTATCGGATCGGTCCTTACCATATTAACTCTCTTTCTACCAGCTTGCTTTCGTCACGCCAGGAATTTCTCCACGAGATGCCAATTCCCTAAAACAGATACGACAAAGTTCGAACTTCCTCAAATAACCCCCTTGTCTTCCGCAGAGGCGGCACCTATTATATCTCCTGGTGCTAAATTTTGGCGGTCGCTTCCACTTTTCTATCAGTGATTTTTTTGCCATCCCTTTATTCCTGCTTTTTAAAAGGCATTCCTAAAAAACGCAGTAATTCTCTCGCTTCAACAATAGACTTTGCGCTCGTTACGATTATAATATCCATGCCTTGTACTTTCTGAACCTTATCATACTCTATTTCAGGGAATATAGTCTGTTCGGTAATCCCTATTGCATAATTGCCGTTATCGTCGAACGAATCCGGCGAAACTCCGCGGAAATCCCTGATCCTCGGGAGCGTCACATTAACGAGCCGATCAAAAAATTCATACATCATTGCGCCTCGTAAAGTCAGTTTACAGCCGATGGGCGAGCCCTTCCTTATCTTAAAATTTGCTATCGCTTTCTTCGCTCGCGTAATTATGGGTTTCTGGCCCGTGACGGTTGCCAAATCATTGGCGGCCGCTTCCAAAATTTTTATATCCTGCGCCCCTTGCCCAACGCCCATATTAATGACCAATTTAACAACTCGCGGAACCTGAAGTACATTTTTATAATTAAATTTCGCCATTATCTGTGGAATAACGTCTTTTCTATATTTCTCTAAAAGCCGCGGCGTAATCCCTTCTGCCTTCAAGCTAATACCTCCTTGCACCTGCGACAAATCCTTGCTTTGTTGCCATCGGGCTGAATAGTAAATCCTGTTCTCGTCGGAACATTACATTTAGGGCAGATGGGCATTAGGTTCGATAGATGCACCGGGCTTTCTATTTGTATAATGCCGACCTGTTGTTCTTGACGAGTGCGGCGAACGTGTTTCTTCACTAAATTTCGTCCCTCAACTATCGCTTTCGACTCCTTGGGAAATAACTGCATTACGCGTCCAGTCTTGCCGCGATCTTTTCCCTTTATTATCATTACCGTATCGTTCTTTTTTACCCTAAACATTTGATTACCTTTAGCCTCTCAACCCATCACTCATAACCCATCACTCATAACTCACAACTCATTACTCAAATAACCTCTGGCGCTAAAGAGATTATCTTCGAAAAATTCTTATCGCGTAGTTCCCTTGCAACTGGCCCAAAAATCCTCGTGCCCTTCGGATCTTTAGAGGCATCTATTAATACAATCGCATTGCTATCGAATTTTAAATAAGAACCGTCCTGCCGTCGAATCGAAGCTTTAGTCCTTACCACGACGCCCCTAACCACATCGCCTTTCTTAACGGTCGATTCAGGCGTGGCTTCTTTGACATTGACGGTAACTATATCTCCAATTGAAGCGGTCCTCTTTCCATGGCGCCCAATCACTCCTATTAAAGAGGCGCGCTTTGCGCCAGTATTATCTGCGACATCTACGATAGAGCGCATCTGAATCATTTCAGGACCTCAACCAACCTCCATCTCTTCTCTTTTGAAATTGGACGAGTTTCAATTATCCTAACCCTATCTCCTATTTTCGCCTTTTTCTCTTCGTCATGAACTTTAAATTTTTTTGAGCGGCGTATAATTTTCTTATAGGCAGGATGTTTAGCGAACCTTTCAACTTTAACAACAATGGTTTTATTCATCTTGTCGCTGACAACGGTTCCAATCCTTTCTTTCCGATGTCCTCTTTGTCCTGTTTCACTCATATCTTCTTTTCCTTTTCATTCAGGATAGTCAAAATTCGCGCGATATCCTTTCTCGTCTGCCGGATCTTATCGGGCTTCTCAAGTTTTCCGGTCCTTGCCTGTTGACGGAGGTTAAAAAGTTCCTGCAACAACCCAGTATATTTTGTCTTTAATTCATCAACGCTTAGGTCTCTTATTTCAGGTGGCTTTAATGGCATTTTACATTAAATTATACGGCGAATTTCGCCCTCGAAATGAAGCGCGTTCTCATAGGCAATTTTGAAGCTGCCAAACGCATCGTATCCTTTGCCAAAGGCTCAGGCAAGCCCTCGAGTTCAAATAAAATCTTGCCGCGTTTTACAACGCCAACCCAATGGTCTGTCATCCCTTTGCCTTTACCCATCCTTGTCTCAGCTGGTTTCTTTGTAACCGGTTTATCGGGAAAAACCCTTATCCAAATTTTACCCCCAGCTCTTAAGTGACGCGATAGGACAACCCTCGCAGCCTCTATTTGGGTATTCTTAATCCATGCATTCTCTAATGCTTGGAGTCCATATTCTCCAAAGGAAATTGTCGAACCAGAGGTAGCGATTCCTTTGCGCCTGCCTCGGTGCACCTTTCTATATTTAACCCTTTTTGGAAATAACGCCATTTAAAACTGCCTCGATTTACGAATTAGGTGGTGAAATTACCTCTGTTGGCTTGGTTACAGTTTCAGCACCCCCTGATATTTCTTTTTCTTCTGCCTTATCTTCTAAAATATCTCCTTTGTAAATCCATACTTTAACACCAATAAGTCCGTAAGTTGTTAACGCCTCTGCAAATCCATAATCTATATCGGCCCTGATTGTCTGCAGGGGGATCTTTCCTTCTTTATAACCCTCAGTTCGTGACATCTCAGCGCCCCCAAGCCTTCCAGCACATTTGACCTTTATGCCTAACGCAGTGCCAGCCATCGCCTGCTGAACCGCTTTCTTCATCGCGCGCCTAAACGCAACACGTTTTTCTAACTGAAACGCTATATTCTCAGCTATCAATTGCGCTTCGACCCTTGGATTTTTAACCTCTTTTATCTCAACATAAATCTCTTTTTTTGTCTTCTCCTGAAGCTCATCTCGTAACCTGTCTATATCAGCGCCCTTTCGCCCAATGATGATGCCAGGCCTGGCAGTATAAATTATAACCTTTACCCTATTGCTCGCCCGCTCGATTTCGATCTTGGAAATCCCTGCAGAAGAAAAAGTTGCCTTAACATATTTTCGAATCTCTATATCCTCATGTAAATATTCTGCAAAGCTCTTCTTCTTGGCAAACCAACGCGAACTCCATGTTTTTATATAACCTAATCTAAACGATAACGGATGAACTTTATGGCCCACAATCTCCTCCTTAAATGAGTCCGCCGAAGCCAAACCCAACAGCTACACATTCACAGGCGAAGGCGGATAAAACTAAAATTACCTCCTTTGCTTCGAAGTTAGCATCCTATCCAATTCTATTGATATATGGCTAGTCCTTTTCCTTATCATAGTAGCCCTTCCAAACGCCGCGGCCCTATATCTTTTCATCATGGGCCCATCATCGGCTATTATCTTCGATATATAGAGTTCGTCCTGCTTAATTTTGCCAGTTTGTTTTGCCGATGCAATGGCCGATTTTAAAACGCGCTCTAAAAAAATTGCCGCCCGTTTATCAGCATTTTCTAAAATCGCCAAGGCGGAATTAGCATCTTTTCCTCTAATTAATGCGACGACTTTTCGCACCTTATATGGCGAAATCTTAACGTACCTCGCTACCGCTTTTCCCACTGGATTCATATTATCTTTTTTGAATTTTGTGCTTTGTCATTTGAATTTATTATGTCGGCCTAGGAACCTCCTTTGCTTTCACCCCACTGTGTTTCCTAAAAATTCTGGTTGGAGCAAACTCGCCGAGCTTGTGTCCAACCATATTCTCCGTCACAAATACCGGTATAAATTTATTCCCATTGTGAACCAAAAAAGTATGCCCTACAAATTCAGGGATTATCGTTGACCTTCGCGACCAAGTTTTGATTGGTTTTTTTTCGCCTTTCTCCATCGCCTGAACCTTCTTTACTAACTTCTCATCGATGTACGGACCTTTTTTTGCAGAACGCCCCATAACTATCGCCTCCGCTTAATTATGAACCTGTCTGAATATTTCCCTAATTTTCTCGTCTTAAATCCCTTGGTAGGCATCCCCCACGGTGAAACAGGATGAGGATTTCCTTGTCCGGATTTTCCTTCTCCACCCCCGTGAGGATGGTCATGGGGATTCATCGCAAGGCCCCTTACATTGGGCCGGCGGCCAAGCCACCTGTGCCGTCCAGCCTTACCGATTGAAATCATTCCGTGCTCAATATTGCCGACTTGGCCGATTGTCGCATAACGCTCCAAATGTATTAAACGAATTTCACCAGAAGGTAACCTCAGGTGTGCGTAATTGCCCTCCTTAGCCATAAGCTGCGCACTAGTTCCAGCTGAACGAACTATTTGTCCACCCTTGCCCTTCTTCAATTCAATATTGTGAATAAATG
>CAZUZR010000031.1:0-13944 GCA_964625025.1 uncultured Planctomycetia bacterium
CCAAGGCCAAAAAGTCCGTATACAATTGAAGGCACGCCAGCCAAATTCACAATTGCCAATTTAACAAGCCTTGTCAAATAGTTATCCTTTGCGTACTCAGTAAGATAAATCGATGCAAATACCCCTAACGGCAGCGCAAATAAGACGGCGCCTAAAACGAGATAAAGTGTTCCAACAATGGCAGGAAATATTCCTCCTTCTCTCATTCCAGCCCGAGGGTTCGTCGCTAAAAATTCCCAGTTTATTGCGCCTATTCCGTTCTTTATGATTATAATGACGATTAACCCCACTGGGATTATAACAAGGAGAGTTGCCAAAAGCAAAAGGGCAAATGCTATTCGTTGCGTTATTCGCGGGTTCATGCCTTTACCTTATGAAGATAGAAATCGGCTATCATATTGATTAAAAACGTAATAACAAATAAAACTAAGCCAATTGCAAATAAGGCGAAATAATGTTCGCTACCTTGGACGGTTTCGCCCATCTCAGCTGCTATCGTTGCAGTTAGGGTTCTAACCGGTTGTAATATGCTCTTTGGGATGACTGCGGCATTTCCGGTTATCATCATAACAGCCATCGTCTCTCCGATGACCCTGCCTATTCCAAGCATAACAGCGGCAATAACGCCGGAGGACGCAGAAGGTACTACCACGCGATAAATTGTCTGCCACTTGGTTGCACCTAAGGCCAATGCCCCTTCGCGATATGATCTGGGCACAGCCGTAATTGCATCCTCTGCGATGCTTACAATTGTCGGCATCGCCATAAATGCTAACATTATTGAGCCGGTTAAAGCGGTCAGGCCCGTAGGCAAAGAAAATAGATTTTTAATAAATGGGGCCAACGTTACCATTCCAATGAAACCGAGCACAATGCTGGGAATTGCCGCCAATAACTCAACTGCCGATTTGAGGTAATCCTTTATTTTCGGCGAGGAGACTTCAGCTATGTATATCGCGGCGGCTACGCCAATCGGAACTGAAATTATCGTTGCTCCAAGCGTCACTAAAAGTGAGCCTAATATAAGAGGCAGAATTCCTAATTTAGGAGGGTCGGAAATGGGATACCAATTTTTACCTAATAGAAATTCCTTTAAACTTACAAACTTAAATAACGAAAGGCCGTCTCTTAAAAGGAAAAGGAAAATTAATACTACTATAATGATAGAGGCAATGCCGCTTATTTTAATGGCACCTTCGACTAAAAATTCCGCACCTTTGCCTTTTATTTTGCCCTTGAACATAATATCTTATTTTTTTATCGGGACGAAATCCGTATCGAGCACAACTTTCTGACCTTCCTTGCCTAAAGCGAATTCGATAAAGCTCGTTGTCAATGGCTTTGAGTTGGAAGAAGTATACATAAAAAACGGCCTTGAGATAGGATAAATTCCCTTGACTACATTATCAACCGTGGGCTCAATATAGGAGCTATTTTTATCCGGAGCAACTGCAATGGGCTTTTGTTTAGGACTTATATAGCCCATCCCGTAATAACCGATTGCATTTGGATTTTGCGCTACTTCATCTGCAATCGCCTGAGAGGACGACATCAATAAAGCCGAAGGCGCAAACTCTTCCGGTCCTTTCTCGTTTCCTTTTTTTAAAACATGTTCCTTAAAATAGACGTGGGTGCCTGAATTTACCTCGCGAGAAAGGAGGACAATTTTCCCGTCATTTCCACCGATTTCTTTCCAATTTTTAATTTTTCCGGTGAATATATCAGCTAATTCATCAATGGTTAATTTGGACACCGGATTTAAAGGGTGTACCACAATGGCCAATCCGTCCAAACCAACGATAATTTCTTTAGGATTAATGCCTTTCTCCTGCGCCTGTTTTATCTCCTTTTCTTTCATCTTTCTTGAGCATGCTGCTATATCACAGGTGCCGCTGATCAGCGATGCGATTCCCGTGCCGGAACCTCCGCCTGTGACAGCAACAAATGCCTTCGGATATTTTGCCATAAATGCCTCGGCAAGGGCTTGATTTAAATTCACCATCGTATCCGAACCTTTTATCTGGAGAGAACCACTTAGTCCTGCGCTACCTGCGCATGATGTATTTGTCACCCCCACGTAAAATATTACTGAAACTGCTAATACCTTAATCCACCTGCTAATTCCCATTTTTCATCCCTCCATTATTTGAACAAGCTATATTTTAAAATAAATGCGGCGAAGACGATCGAAACCATGGACATCAATTTTATCAATATATTTAATGATGGGCCTGAGGTATCTTTGAACGGGTCGCCTACCGTATCGCCGACGACAGCCGCCTTGTGCGGAAGCGAACCTTTGCCGCCATATTTTCCTTCCTCGATATATTTTTTTGCATTATCCCATGCACCGCCGGCATTCGCCATCATAACCGCCAAAACAAATCCTGAAACCGTCGCACCAGCTAAAAACCCGACTTCTGCATCGATACCGAATAAAAATCCGACTAACAAGGGCGCTGCGATTGCTAAAGCCGATGGCAATATCATCTCCTTTTGCGCTGCGCGAGTGCAAATCCATACACAGCGGGCATAATCTGCCTTGCCTGTGCCTTCCATCAGTCCTGCGATTTCTTTGAACTGGCGCCTGACTTCTATAATTATCTTTCCTGCTGCACGGCCTACTGCGCTCATCGTAAGCGAACAGAATAAAAACGGAAGCATACCTCCAATAAACAACCCGACTAAAACCCTGGGATTTATAAGCAATAAATCCAATTTGCCGCCTAAGACTTCAATCCTGTCTTTATAAGCAGCAATTAATGCCAAAGCGGTCAAAGCTGCAGAACCGATGGCAAATCCCTTTCCCGTCGCGGCGGTTGTATTCCCGAGCGTATCCAACGCATCTGTGCGTTTTCTTACCTCTGGGTCTAAATTCGACATCTGTGCATTTCCGCCGGCATTATCGGCAACTGGTCCATACGCATCGGTCGCTAAGGTTATACCTAAGGTGCTTAACATTCCAACTGCGGATATTCCAACACCATATAACCCTAAGTTAAAACTATGCGCCCCGCCTGCAAAATAATAGCTCACCAAAATCGTGATTCCCACGACGATAACCGGAATTGCGGTCGATAACATCCCAACCGACATCCCGCCTATAATTACTGTAGCAGGTCCAGTTAGCGCCGCTTCTGAAATCGTCCGCGTCGGCCAATACCGCGACGATGTGAAAAACTCAGTCGACAGCCCAATTAAAATTCCGGCGACTAAACCTGCAAATACAGCCCCATAAACTCCGACGTGCTCCGTTCCCAATGTATATTTCACGAGAAAATACGATGCGACTGCAATGATTATCGCTGAAGCAAAAATCCCACGCCTTAAAGCCATCAATAAAACGCCCTGCGTTGCCTCCTCTTTAGACTTAACGAAGAACGTGCCGATTATCGAAGCAGCTACTCCGATCGCAGCCATTACCATTGGAACCGTAACACCTTTTACGCCTAATCCCGCCGCCACTGCTAATGCCATAGTAGCAACTATAGAACCCACGTGCGACTCATAGAGGTCAGCGCCCATTCCCGCAACGTCTCCAACATTGTCGCCGACGTTATCCGCCACAACCGCAGGGTTTCTTGGGTCATCTTCTGGGATTCCTGCTTCAACTTTTCCAACTAAATCTGCGCCAACATCCGCCGCCTTGGTAAAGATCCCCCCACCTACGCGTGCAAATAGGGCCTGAAAACTTGCCCCCATCGCGGAACAAAGTAAAGTTGAAGTAATAACGCTGATTTTATCCATCCCCATCGGCAAGGGATGGGTTGAATAATACCAATCCAAAAAGAAGTACCAGACCGAAAGGTCGAAGAGGCCCAGTCCAACTACGATAAGCCCCATAACAGCGCCGGATGAAAATGCAACCCTTAAACCAGCGTTTAAACTTTTAATCGAGGCATTTGTGGTCCTGGCGCTAGACCTTGTTGCAACATTCATCCCGATACATCCTGATAGTCCGGAATAAAATCCCCCCGTCAAAAAAGCAAATGGGACAAACTTCGGAAGGAAGTCGTTAAATGCAAGCGTCAATAAAACAAAAAAGATGGCGACAAAAAATACAGCCACCACCGAATACTGTCTTCTCAAATATGCGAAGGCACCTTCCCGAACCCAGGAGGCGATCTGTCGCATCCTATCATTCCCCTCATCCAATCGAAAAATGCTCCAGACCAAATAACCTGCAAACGACAAAGCCAAAATCGAACCTACTGGTGCCAACCAAAGAAGTTCAAACGTTGCCATAGTAGTTTGTTAATCCCCCTTTTAAAGCCTTACCTTAAACGCCTGTTCGCGTTTGCTGCCAACCGAAACTAACTCTATCTTTACGCCAACTAAATTTTGGAGCCGCCTTAAATATCTCTTTGCCTCCCTCGGCAAATCGGAAAATTGATGGACCTGAGTAGTATCCTCCATCCAACCCGGGTGTCCTTCATAGACTGGCTCGACTTTCCATAAACTCTCTATATTTGAAGGAAAATCTTTGTAGGCTTTTCCTTTATATTTATACGCGGTCGCTATTTTAATGGTCTTCAGCTCATCCAATACATCCAATTTTGTGACGGCAATTGAATCTAAGCCATTTATCAATGCCGAATGGCGCACGATAACGCTATCAAACCAACCGCATCTTCTCGGACGTCCGGTTGTAGCGCCGTATTCCTTGCCTTTCTTTCGAATCTCATCCATCAATTTTGGAGGGAACTCCGTCGGAAATGGGCCTTCTCCGACGCGGGTTGTGTATGCCTTAACAACGCCTATTACTTTATCGATTTTAGACGGGCCTAAACCTGTGCCTGTGCAAGCTCCGCCTGCGGTTGCGTTAGAAGATGTAACATATGGATATGTGCCGTGGTCTATGTCTAAAAGGGTTCCCTGTGCGCCTTCAAATAGAATGGACTTTTTCTTTTTAACTGCGTCGTTTAAAACCTTTGAAGCATTGCAGGCATATTTTGAAATCGCCCTGCGATATCCCACATACTTCTTATAAATTTCATTAAATAAAAACCCCTCGTGATTATATAATTTCTTTAATAATTCATTTTTCTCGCCTAAGTTCCTTTTTAACTTCGCCCTAAAGACTTCGTCATCCAATAAATCGGCAAGCCTTATGCCACAGCGTCCAATCTTATCCGTATAACAAGGGCCTATTCCCTTTCCAGTTGTGCCAATTCTCTTTTTGGATTCGCTTAATTTATCGAGCACTTTATGGTAAGGAAATATTAAGTGGACCTGGTCGCTAATTTTAAGATTATCATCTACGTGGACTCCCTTTTTGCGCAACATATCTATCTCATCTATCAGCGCCTCAGGGTCAACGACCACGCCGTTTCCAATTACGCAGATTTTGTTTTTATGGAGGATTCCTGATGGGATTAAATGGAGGATGAATTCGTCGCTGTCAATTACTACTGTGTGCCCTGCATTGTTGCCACCTTGATATCTAACAACGAAGTCGCAATCGCGGGCTAATATATCTATTATCTTGCCCTTGCCTTCATCTCCCCACTGTGCGCCTACAACGACGATGTTCGCCATTATAATTTGATTAATCTTGCGTCCAGGATATTCTTCGCGGAACGAACCTGTTTCATCACATCATCTGGAATGTGGCTGTCCACATTCAAAACTGTAATCGCGTCGCCGCCTTCTTTTATTCTGCCGAATGTCATCCCTGCGATGTTAATATTGTTCTGTCCCAATATCGTGCCTATCTGGCCTATTATGCCGGGCCTGTCTATATTTGATAATATCAGCATATAACCAGAAGGAATTGCCTCAACGTAAAAATCGTTGAGCTTCACAATGCGCGGGTCTTTTCTCGGAGATAACGTACCAGCTACACTTACCTTTGATTTATCTGTTTGCGCATCGACTAAAACTAAATTGGTGAACTCCTCCATTTGCGAACTTTTTGTCTCGATGACTTTAATGCCGCGCTCCTTTGCGATGAAGGAGGCGTTTACATAATTTACCGTCTCCTGCAAAATCGGAGTTAAAAATCCTTTCAAAAACGCAATTGTAACAGGCGCTAAATCGTGGGCAACGATGTCGCCTGCATATTGCATCTTTATCTCCTTCGTCCTTCCCTCGGTAAGTTGGGCGATAAGCAGCCCCATCTTTTCAGCCAAGGTTATATAAGGACGGATAACCTGTAATAATTCAGGATCTATGCAGGGGACGTTTACGGCATTTCGATAGCCGCGACCTAATAAGGCATCCGCAACTTGTTTTGCAATTTCTATTGCAACATTAACCTGTGCCTCTTCAGTTGAGGCGCCCAGATGTGGAGTTACAACAACTCTATCTGACTTCAAAAGTGGATTATCCTTCGGCGGCTCAACCTCGAATACATCGAGTGCGGCGCCACCGACCTTACCAGATTCAATCGCGCGCGCCAATGCAGTTTCGTCTATAATGCCGCCGCGGGCGCTATTTATAATCCTGACACCCTGCTTCATCTGGGCGAATTCTTCGTCGCTAAACATATATTTTGTCTCGTCGGTAATCGGGGTATGTATCGTAATATAATCTGACTGTTTTAATACCTCTTTGAAATCTACAAGTTTAACACCTAAATCAAGCGCCCGTTCAACCATAAGATATGGGTCATATGCGATTATCCTCATACCAAAAGATGCAGCGCGCTTCGCAACTTCGGTTCCAATTCTTCCTAATCCAACAATGCCGAGCGTCTTTCCATATAATTCAACGCCCATATATTTACCTCTGTCCCATTTGCCTTCACGGAGCGAAAGACTCGCCTGAGGAATATTGCGGGAAAGTGACAATATCAATGACATCGTATGCTCTGCTGTCGAGATTGTATTTCCAGCGGGGGTATTCATAACTATAATTCCACGCTTAGAAGCCGCTTCTGTGTCGACGTTATCCAATCCCACTCCCGCGCGCCCTATAACTTTTAACTTCGTCGCCGCTTCGATGATATCCTTAGTAACTTTTGTGCTACTTCGGACGATGAGGGCGTCGTAATCTTTAATGATTGCCTTTAATTCTTCGGGCGAAAGCTTTAATTTCACATCGACCTGAAGCTCCTTATCATCCTTTAAAATCTTCAGCCCCTCTTCCGACAACGCATCACTCACGAGTACTTTGAACATTTTTCGTGGTCTCCTATAATTTCTCCAAATATTTATTATATTCTTCAACGGGAATTTCTATTTCCCGTAAAATTTCTCTTATCAAAGGACGCGCTAAAACTCTGCCTTTGTGATGCGGAACCGTTGTAACTCTTCCGTCGGGATGTCTATAAAATACGTGGCTTCCCCTCTGCCTAATCTTCTTAAAGCCCAGCGTCAGCAAAAGCTTCTCCATCCTTTTGGCATCGACAATCGAAAGCTTGCTCAAATTGCTACCTCAATCTGCTGAATTCCCACAAATTCAGGCAAACGCTTCCTTGCTCTTGAACCCATCTCCTCAAGACATAACTCAACTACCTCTTTGAGATTTTTTTGAAGTTCATCCAAAGTTTCGGCTTGAGTATGTGCGCCAGGAATTCCCGGAACGACTGCCACATACAGCCCTGTTTCCGGATCCTTTTCAATATATCCTGTTATTTTATACATTTTGGCTTCCTCCGTATTTATCTAACCGTCTAAATTGCCATAACACTCATCGCCTTGAGCCGCACGTTGCAGATGCGAGCGGGCACGGTTGCCTCCCGTTTCACCTAAAGGCAGAGCGAGCAGATGCACCGAGCGAGATTTTCCTCGCTGGGGAAAATCGAGCGTTGCGGCGAATGGCGATGAGTATAAAGGCAATTTCATTATGGTTCCACTGGCGCGCGGTCGCGGCCTTCGAGTAATACTTCTTCTGCCGCCTCAACGCCCACGCCAGGTTTACCTCTATATCCCATCTCAGCAAGCGCCATTCCTAAAACAGATATGGTCGTCAAAATATCCGTCTCGGTAATAAATCCCATATGCGCGATGCGGAATACTTTGCCTTTCAATTCTGCCTGTCCGCCGGCAATCCCGACGCCATATTTATCTCTCATAAGTTTAACTAATTTTTCTCCGTCGATGCCTGCAGGAACTTTCACAGCAGTCACACAATCCGAAGGCGCAGTTGGTGCGAATAATTCCAATCCCATCGCCTTCATCGCCTCACGTGTTGCAAGTGCTAATTTCTTATGCCGTGCAAAGACAACATCTAAGCCCTGTGCCTTCATCATCCGCAAAGTTTCTCGCAACGCAATTACCAAAGTAATTGCAGGGGTAAACGGTGTATCGGCACTCGCAAGTGCCTTCTTCGTTGCTTTAAAACTGAAATAATATTTCGAGCATTTTGATTTTTCAACTTTTTCCCATGCTTTTTTACTTAAACTTACAAACGCTAGTCCCGGTGGTATCATTAAACCTTTTTGCGAACCTGCAACGACGCAGTCAACGCCCCATTCATCGGTCTTTATATCAACGGCGCCCAACCCGGATATTGCATCGACGACTAATACCGCTTTATATTTTTTCGTTATCTCGGCAATCGCTTTTATATCTGCCTGAACACCGGTTGAGGTTTCGCACAAAGTTGTAAATACTGCCTGAATATCGCCGTCTTCCTTTAATTTTGCCTCGATTACCTTTGGCTCAACCGCCCTTCCCCATTCCACATCAATTGGTATCGCATTAATTCCATATGCCTGACAAATCTCAGTCCATCGCTCGCCAAATTTTCCGCCTTGAACAGTTATCGCCTTATCGCCCGGCGAAAGCAAATTCGCAACCGCGGCCTCCATCGCGCCAGTTCCAGAAGAGGTGAACAAAAGGACATCTTCTTTAGTCTGAAAGACATATTTTAAATCGGCGCTTACTTCTTTAAATATCTCCATAAACTCAGGCGTCCTGTGATGGATGATGGGCCTCGCCATCGAAAGCAATGCATCAGGCGGAACAGGCGTCGGACCCGGCGTCATAAGATAAACCTTTTTCATTTTTGCCTCCTAATTTATTAGGACTGAATAGGAATGTGTGGGTAAAACGTTGGTTTGTAAACCTTTTTCTTTTCTGACTTCGATTTTTTCACTCGCTTTTTTTCCAGTGCGATATCTAAAACTTCATCCATATGCGCAACCATCATTATTTTCATCTCACGCAAGATATTTTTAGGTATTTCAACCAAATCTTTTTCGTTCTCCTTTGGAATAATGATTATTTTTATGCCGACCCTGTGCGCCGCTAAAATCTTTGACTTAAGCCCTCCTATCGGTAGGATTTTTCCGCGCAGGGTAATCTCTCCCGTCATCGCCACATCTTTCTTAACAGGCGTTTTTGTCAAGCTTGAGACAAGCGCAGTTGCCATAGTAATCCCTGCCGAAGGCCCATCCTTAGGAATCGCACCCTCCGGGATATGAATGTGTATATCCATTTTCTTATAAAAATTATCGTCTATGCCAAACTCGCTGGCGCGAGAACGAATGAAACTCAACGCCGCCTGTGCAGATTCCTGCATAACCTCGCCCAATTTTCCGGTTAAGGTCAATTTACCCTTTCCCTTCATCAATGTGGATTCAATCGAGATGATATCGCCTCCAGCTTCTGTCCAAGCCAAGCCAGTTGCAACCCCAACCTCATTTTTCTCTTCTATCTTCGGCTCGTTAAACTGCACAGGTCCTAAATATTTCTGAACGCTTGCGGCAGTCAACTTAAGTTTAAAATCCCTTCCCCTTTCAACGACCTCTTTCGCAATCCTCCTACATGCACGTGCAATTTCGCGCTCTAAATTTCGCACACCCGCTTCCCTTGTATATCTTCTGATTATCTTTAATATCGCTTCGTCAGAAAAACTTATGTTTTCTTCTTTTAGGCCGTTTGCCTTTATCTGTTTTGGAATCAAAAATCCACGCGCGATTTTCAATTTCTCGTATTCGGTGTAGCCGGGCAATTTTATTATCTCCATCCTATCCTGAAGCGGAAGCGGGATATTATCCTGAAAGTTTGCGGTCGTTATAAACATAACATCCGATAAATCAAATTCAACTTCGAGATAGTGGTCGGAAAACGTGGGATTCTGTTCAGGGTCTAACACTTCCAATAATGCCGCTGCAGGGTCGCCCCTAAAATCCATCGCCATCTTGTCAACCTCGTCCATCAGAAAGACGGGATTTTTTGACTTCGCTTTTCTTATGAATTGAATGATTCGTCCTGGAAGCGAGCCGATATAAGTCCTTCTGTGTCCGCGAATCTCTGCCTCATCGCGTACTCCACCCAATGAAACTCGGACAAAATTTCTTCCCAACGCGCGAGCGATGGATTTAGCAAGTGAGGTCTTTCCTACGCCTGGCGGCCCTACAAAACAGAGTATCTGGCCCTTCATAGATTTGACGAGTTTGCAAACTGCTAGATATTCAAGTATCCTCTCCTTCGGCTTTTCAAGCCCATAATGGTCTTCGTTTAAAATCGCCTCGGCATTCTTTATATCGAGGTTATCTTCTGTCTTTACTGACCAGGGAAGCGCAATAAGCCAATCTATATAATTCCTCGAGACCGTCGCTTCGGGAGAGCTAGGATACATCCTCGCAAGTTTATCGAGTTCCCTTAACGCTACCTCCTGCGCCTCCTTCGTCATCTTGGCTTGTTTAATCTTATCCCTTAACTCATCTATCTCGCTTTTATGTTCATCTTTTTGGCCAAGCTCTTTCTCAATCGCCTTAATTTGCTCCTGAAGAAAATATTCCTTCTGCGCCTTCTCTATTTGTCTCCTCACATTTGAAGCGATCTTCTTCTCAATCTGAAGAATTCCTATTTCGGAATTTAACACTCCCGTAAGATGTCTTATCCTATCAACTGGATTTATAATCTCCAGAATTGACTGCCTCTCTGAAACCCTCAAGGTAAGATATGAGGCAACCGTATCCGCTAACTGGTTGGGATTTTCTACATTAGCAATCGTCGCAAATGCATCGGTCGGAACCCGCGGATTCAATTTCGCGTATTCCTCAAATTGATTTATGAGCGAGCGCATCAGCGCTTCGACTTCAACCGTCTTCTCAACGTCAACTGAAATATACTCGACTTCGACGCGCAAGCACTCTTTATTAACAAAAAATTTTTTTATCTTTACGCGGTATAATCCTTCGACCAGTAATCTGTATGAACCATCCGGCAATTTTAGGGATTGAATTATCTGCGCAACTGTTCCAATATGATAAATATCGTCGGGATTAGGGTCTTCGACCCTCACAGCTTTCTGGGCGCAGAGCAGTATAGCTTTATCTTTTTCGTTTGCCTCCTCTAATGCGCGGATAGACCTCTGTCTGCCCACGAGAAGAGGCACGACCATATGTGGAAACACAACTAAATCTCTCAATGGAAGCAGTGGCAATGAATCTTTTATTTGGACCTCTTTTTTTGGCATCTTAAAAATACTACTTTTTCTTTCCTGTAATTACAATTACCTCATCAATAATGCCGTATTCCTTTGACTCCTCGGCGCTCATAAAGAAATCCCTATCGGTATCCTTTTGAATCTTCTCCAATGGTTGGCCTGTATGCTTTGCGAGTATCTCGTTAATTTTGTCGCGCAATCTCAATATCTCCCTCGCCTGAATGCTAATATCAGCGGCAGCGCCCTGAACTCCGCCCCATGGCTGGTGAATCATTATCCGCGCGTGGGGTAGCGCATATCTTTTGCCTTTCGTCCCTGCCGCTAACAACAAGGCCCCCATCGAAGTTGCTTGCCCAACACAATAGGTGCAAACGTCAGGTTTGACAAATTGTATCGTATCGTAAATCGCAAGGCCAGAGGTGACGATTCCGCCCGGTGAGTTTATATATACGTTTATATCCTTCTCGGGGTCTTCCATCTGTAAAAATAGCAGCTGCGCTATTACTAAATTGGAAACCAAATCATCTACGACAGTGCCTATAAATACTATCCTATCCTTCAACAATCTCGAATAGATATCATACGCCCGCTCTCCACGGCCGGTCTGTTCGACTACAATCGGAACTAACGTCTGCGCGCGCACTATATTGTCCATTTTACACCTCCTTGGTATAGTTATGAAACTTCTTCTACCTTAGCGTTTTCGATAAGAAACTGCAGTGCCTTATCTTGAATTATATCAACCTTTATATCTTCCAGCAAATCGTTCTCAGCCAGATATGACCTCATCTCTTCTACGCTGCGTTTAGAACGGGCTGCCAAAAGTTCTATTCGCTTGTTTATTTCCTCCTCAGCTGTATTTATTCCCTCGAACTCGGCAACCTTCTCCAATATGAAAAAGCCCTTTATTTTTTTAATCGCTTCCTCTTTAATCTTCTCCTTCATCGCTGGCTCTTCTCTTTCCATATCTTCTTTTTTGTATCCTAGATATAGAAGCCTTGCCCTGGCATCTTTTAATAGGCGGTCCATTTCGGAATCAACCATTATGGCAGGCGCTTCAAAATTCGTTGACTTTATGAGTTGGTTTATTATATCTTCCTCCATTTGAAATCTTGCCTCTTGCTCTTTTATCTTAGTCAGCTCTTCTCGGATATGTCCACGTAGCTCCAACAGCGATTTAAATCCGCCAACGTCTTTTGCGAATTCATCGTCTATCGTCGGCAAGATTTTCTCCTTGATCTGATTTACGGTTATCGAAAATTGCGCTTCCCTGCCCGCATGTTCTTTACGAGGATAATTAGTAGGCAAAGTTGTCTTAACAGTTTTGGTATCGCCGGGATTCGAACCGATAAGTTGGTCTAAAAACTCTCGCTTCGTCGATTTCAAAGTTAGCGGAAACCATACCCCTTCATTCTTCTCAGCTGGCTTTCCCTCGATGACTACCTCTGAGTCGCAAAGACACCAGTCGCCCTCTTTCGCAGGACGACCTTCCACATCCTTAAGCTGGGCATTTCTGTCTTGTAATTCCTGTGCTACTTTATCGACCTCTTCGGTGGAAACAAGCGCTTTCTGCTTCTTTATCTTAAGCCCGTTATAGGATTTTAACTTCACATCTGGTCTTATATTTACCTCCGCCTTGAATATCAGGGGTTTGCCCGATTCGAACATCACATCTGAAATCACCGGTGAACCGATTGTGCTTACGCCTGAATCTTTGACGGCTTTCACAAAATAATCTGCGATTAAGCGTTTCTTTACTTCCTCCTGGGCTTTATCCTTATAATGAATTTCGATTAAATTGCGCGGTGCCTTGCCAACTCGAAACCCTGGAATTTGCGCTTGCCTTTGTATCTCGCTATAAACCTCTTCGTGTTTTTCGATTATCGCATCTACCGGGATCTCGATTTCAAAAGCCCGACGCGACCCTGAAACTTCCTTTACTTTTACTCTCATTTGTTTTTGTCTTGGGAACGTCCCCTACATCCTGAATTTCTCGCCCAGATATATCTGCCTCGCTTGGGGGTCTGAAATCAATTCCTCAGCAGTGCCAGATATTAGAACTTTCCCATCGGCCATCAAATAAGACTTATCTGTAATGGACAATGTTTCACGGACGTTATGGTCGGTCAACAAAATCCCTAATCCTTTCTCCTTCAGCTCGCAGATTATTTCCTGGCATTCGGCAACAGCGATTGGGTCAATACCTGAAAATGGCTCGTCCAATAAGATAAATAATGGGTCGGTAACCAAGGCGCGCGTAATCTCAAGCCGCCTTCGTTCTCCACCCGATAACGTGTATGCATAATTCTTAGCAAGATATGAAATCCTCAATTCCTCCAAGAGCATTTCAAGCCTTCTCTTGCGTTCCTTTTTGGGGATCTTAAGCGTCTCCAAAATCGCTAATATATTTTCCTCTACTGTAAGCTTCCTGAATATGGAGGGCTCCTGCGATAGGTATCCAATTCCACATCGGGCGCGCCTGTGCATCGGCAAATTTGTGATATCGTGGTTGTCGAAAACTATCTCACCACGCTCCGGCTCGATTAAACCTACAATCATATAAAATGTGGTGGTCTTGCCAGCACCGTTTGGACCTAAAAG
>CAZUZR010000031.1:13954-15462 GCA_964625025.1 uncultured Planctomycetia bacterium
CCCCGAAGTTCTAACGGGAATGCTAAGTTATCAATATTTTTTAACCATGGGAATAATGAGTCTCTATAATTTTGAAATATATAACCAATATGTGCCTCATGTGAGGGTTTACTATCTACTGAAATATTGCCTTGCCCCATTTCGAGAAGTCCTGCAATCATGTTTAACAAGGTAGTCTTACCAGCACCGTTTGGACCTAAAAGCCCGACTATCTCTGCGCGCTTAACAGAAATTTCAACGCCATCGACGACACGCCTTCCATTATATGATTTTTGTAAACCTCTCGTCTCGAGCAAATGCATTTTAGAGACCCCCTTTGACCTCCTTTGCCTCCTCAGGGTAAATCATAACTTTCGGGGAGCCAGTTAAAATCACCTTCTCTTCCGCCGCCAAATATACCGCTTCATCGCTAAATGTCCAGTTGCCACCACGCACTATTTTTACATTTCCATTAGCAACCACCTTGGTAACTTGCCGAGTCTTCGAGTCATAATAGACGGTTGCCTTATCGCAATATAACTGGCCGCGCTCATCTTCGACTTTCACTTTATTATTCAATATCGCGAAGTTCTTTCCGTAATCGACCTCCATCGGACCATCGCAGGTTATCGTAGTCTGTGGCTTACCAGTTGTTACTTTGACATCCTTCTTAAATTCAACCTCTTTTAAATTCGGGTGCGCCTCAGCGCCAGTTGAAGTGGTCTCCATATCTTCACGTGTCACCTTTACAAAACCGTCAGTATGGACCTTTTCCTCGTCGTTCTTCCAATCCAAAGCATCGGTTGTCAATCTTGTGCCTTCTGTGGATGTCGCCACTACATTCGATTCGAGGTGAACATCATTTGACGCTCTATTAAATATTCCTCTATCTGCCACAAGTGTTACATCCGCCTCCTCGCCATATGCCTTAGCGATGACCTCTGTTAAAGTTACAACGTCGGCTATAATATCGGCGGACTTGCCCTCGACTTCCCATTTCTTCTTTCCGCCCTTTTCATATCCGGCAAGCGAAAATGACATAACCTTCTGCTCGCCTGCCATTACGACCTCTTCTTCCAACGGAACTGGCGCCTTCACCTCTTTTTTTGCGCATCCGCTAAAAGATAATACAAGCATTAATATTGCCGCTATATGATTCTTGTAATTTGGAATTTTAAATATTAGCATTTATTTGGGATTTGTTTAGAGTTTAGGATTTCGAATTTAGAGTTTATTTGCACGTTAGGCCTCTAGTGTCTTCCACCTGTTATGCATCCATACCCACTGCGATGGATATTTTCTTATATATAACTCCACTACCTTCGACCATTTCTCGGTATTTACTCTTATATCCAAATCTTTATTACCGGTAATCTCCAATTCCAACGGTTCCTCGACGTAAATTTTATGTGCGGTTCTTTCACGCACAATGAACATCAAAATTATCGGCACCGCTGTCGCAAGCGCCTGCGTGGGGTCCGCAGCCGCGGCCTCGTTGGCTACTTCCCGCTGCCTGGCGTCCAGGTCCA
>CAZUZR010000032.1:0-15342 GCA_964625025.1 uncultured Planctomycetia bacterium
TTGTGCAATGTTATTGACACTAAATCTAATTTGGAGGAATTTCGTTCGGGATGAAGGCTTTAATTTTAGCGGCGGGATACGCCACCAGGTTATACCCCTTAACGAAAGAAAAACCAAAGCCCCTGCTGTCCGTCGGGAAGAAACCGATAATAGATTACCTAATCCAGAAACTCGATGAATTAGATGGCTTGGATACTATATATATCATCACGAATCAGAGATTTTATGATGTTTTTGAAGATTGGCTTAAAGGCTTAAAGTCGAATAAGCAGGTCGTATTAGTCAACGATGGAACTACCAAATATGAGGATAGGCTTGGCGCAATAGGCGATATTGAGTTAGCGCTTCGTTGGCAGAGGATTTGCGATGACCTTCTGGTCTTGGCGGGCGATAATATATTTGATTTGGACCTAAAAAGGTTCGTCGAATATGCGAGGGCCCACCCTCGTTCTTTTTCGATGGGAGTTTATGATATAAAGGATAAGAGGAAAGCTTCTAAGTACGGAGTAGTTGAAATTGACGAGAAGGGGAGCCTTAAAAATTTAAGGGAGAAACCCAAGGAACCTGCTTCATCCTTCATTGCGATGGGCATATATTATTTTCCAAAGGATAAATTAAATACGATATTAGAATATTTGAAAGTTGCGAAGGAAAAGGATGCACCAGGCCATTTCATCCATTGGTTGCTAAAAAGTCAAGAGGTAATGTGCTATACATTTAAGGGCATTTGGTACGATATCGGCGATAAAGGCTCTTATCGCCAGGCAAATTCGAGATTTTCAACCTAAAGAAACGCAATCCGCCTTCGCCTGTGAATGCGAAGATATGAGATTTGGCTTCGGGGGGCTTCGAACTAAAACTTAAGCCCTCATTTAAGAAAGGAGCGTCAAGGATGATAAACCACAATTGTTTATTTACATCTGAGTCTGTAGCTGAAGGGCATCCCGATAAGGTCTGCGACCAGATTTCAGATGGCGTATTGGATGAGATTATGAAAACGGATCCTCAAGGAAGAGTCGCCTGCGAAACTTATATTACGATGGGCCTTATTATAGTAGGGGGAGAGATAACGACAAAGGGGTATGTTCATATACATAGCTTATGCCGTGATATACTCAAAGATATAGGATATACGGATCCGAAATACGGTTTTGATTATAAGACCTGCGCCATACTTAATGCTATACACTCACAGTCTCCAGATATTGCGCAGGGTGTGAATAGAGGCGGGGCTGGCGATCAAGGAATGATGATTGGTTACGCGTGTCGCGAGACCGAAGAGCTGATGCCGCTTCCTATAATGCTTGCGCATAAATTAGTTTTAAGGCTTGCCGAGGTAAGGAAGAAAAATATATTGAAGTATCTTGGGCCAGATGGGAAATCGCAGGTTACCGTAGAATACGTTAACGGAAAACCCAAGAGGGTTACGAATGTAGTTATTGCCTGTCAGCATACCAATGAAGCGGTTGATTTAAAAGAGCGATTCTCAAAGAAGGCAAGGGCAGAAGTTATAGAAACTGTTATTGAGCCCATCGTTAAAGAATACTTATCCAAGGATACAAAATTTTACATAAATGAAACAGGTAAATTTTTAATAGGCGGCCCGCAATCAGATACGGGTATGACAGGTAGAAAGATCATCGTAGATACTTATGGTGGAGCTGTGCCTCATGGTGGAGGAGCTTTTTCGGGAAAGGATTCAACGAAGGTGGACCGTTCGGCAGCATATATGATGAGATACATCGCGAAGAACATCGTCGCAGCAGGATTGGCGGATAAATGCCTGTTACAGATTGCCTACGTAATTGGTCGAGCGGAGCCCGTCTCAATAATGGCGAATACCTTTGGAACAGGAAAGGTTTCAGATGAAAGGTTAGTTAAATTAATACGTGATAATTTTGATTTGACTCCAACCGCTATAATAAAAACGCTCGACTTAAGGCGCCCGATATATAGGAAGACTGCTTGCTTTGGGCATTTCGGGAGAAATGATAATGGCTTTACGTGGGAAAAAACCGACAAGGCGAAGATATTAGTGAGGCACGCATGAGATATCATATAAAGGATATCAAGTTAAGTAAAAAAGGAAAGTTGCGCATCGAGTGGGCCGATGAAAATATGCCCGTCTTAAAGGTAATTCGCAAGAGGTTTAAAAAAGAAAAGCCTTTGAAGGGCGTCGCGATCTCCTGTTGTTTACACGTTACAACTGAATCGGCTAATCTATTATTGACGCTTAAGGCGGGCGGCGCGGATTGCGTATTATGTGCGTCTAACCCGCTATCGACGCAGGATGATGTTGCCGCTTCGCTTGTCAGAGATTTTAAAATTCCAGTATTTGCCATAAAGGGAGAGACGAGCAAGGTTTATTACAAACACATCAATTTGGCGCTTGGCCATAAGCCAAATATCACGATGGACGATGGTGCGGATTTGGTTTCAACCATCCATCAAAAAAGGCGGGATTTGGTCAGTGGGATTTTAGCTGGAACAGAAGAGACGACGACAGGAGTTATTAGATTGAAGAGTTTAGAGTCCAAAGGGCTTTTGCTCTTTCCGATAATTGCGGTTAACGACGCGAATTCAAAACACCTATTCGATAACAGATACGGGACAGGCCAATCGACGATAGATGGGATAATTCGGGCGACGAATAAATTGATTGCAGGAACGAACTTTGTGGTTTTAGGTTACGGCTGGTGTGGTAAAGGCGTAGCGCAAAGGGCAAAGGGCATGGGTGCAAATGTGATTGTAACAGAAATCGATCCATTGCGCGCATTGGAAGCGGTGATGGACGGATTTAAGGTTATGCCGATAAAGGAGGCGAGCAACGTAGGCGATATTTTCGTTACCTTGACAGGGGATTGCAGCGTTTTAATGGCAGAGCATTTTAGGGCGATGAAGGATGGTGCCATCCTCTGTAATGCAGGTCATTTTAATGTCGAGATAGATATCCCTGCGCTTGAGAGGATGAGCAAAAGAAAGAGGCGAATTAGAGAATATGTGGATGAATATACATTGAAAGATGGCAGGCGAATCAACCTCCTCGGCGAAGGAAGGCTCATAAATTTAGCCGCGGCTGAAGGGCATCCCGCACAAGTTATGGATATGTCGTTTGCGAATCAAGCGCTCTGCGCGGAATTTGTAAAAATCAATGCCAGGCGCCTTCAAAGAAAGGTCTATTCGGTTCCAAAGGAGATTGACGAAAAAGTAGCAATACTAAAATTGAGTTCTATGAAGGTAGCAATCGACGAGCTTACGGCTGAACAGAAGAGATACCTTTCATCATGGGAACTGGGGACTTGAAAATTAAAACAATAGGCCTTTTAACCTCTGGCGGCGATTCGTCAGGGATGAACGCTGCGATACGCGCGGTAGTAAGGTGCGCGATTCACAATAATCTAAAAGTCATAGGTATAAATAGAGGTTATGCCGGATTGATTGAAGGAGATTTTGTAACGTTAGAAAGAAGGTCTGTTTCAAATATCATAAGCAGAGGAGGGACGATTTTAAGGACCGCACGCTCGAAGGAATTTTTAACAAGGGCGGGACAGAAGAAGGCGGTGGAGAATTTAAGAACTGAAGGCATAGATTGTTTAATAGTCATTGGTGGCGATGGTTCGTATCGTGGAGCGGAGGCGTTAAATAGAATTTGGAAAGTTCCGACGATAGGCGTGCCGGCTTCAATCGACAATGATATTTATGGGACAGACTACTCGATAGGTGCAGATACTGCAGTCAACGTTGCGCTCGATGCAATAGATAAAATACGCGATACTGCGACGAGCCTCGAGAGGATATTTATTATAGAGGTAATGGGTCGTTCCTGCGGATATATCGCCCAGCAAGTTGCGCTCGCAGGTGGAGCAGAGGATGTTATAGTGCCTGAGAGGCGCTTCGATTTAGATATAATAGTAAAGGAGATAGAGGGAGGATATAGACAAGGCAAAGCGAGTTGGCTTATAATTGTCGCTGAAGGTGCGATTTCAGCACAAAAGGTTGCCGATTTTATAAAAAGGAAGACCGGCCTTGATACGCGCGTAACTGTCTTAGGCCACATCCAAAGGGGCGGAAGTCCGACAGCGCTTGATAGAATAATCGCAGCGAAGTTAGCGGTTGCGGCGGTTGAGTTGGCTATGAAAGGTAAAAGCGGCCTCGCTGTAGGCATCGTCAACGGTAAAATAAGAATTACTGAACTTAGAGCAGCTTGCAAGAGAAGTAAGAAAATCGATAGCGATATCTTCAGGCTTGTCAGGATATTAACGTAAGCCCCGTTAGAAAATAATTTTCTAGCGGGCTAAAAGGAGTGAGGAGATGGCTTTTATTTCATCGAAGGGATTATTTGAAGAGGCGTACAAGGAAGGATACGCAATAGGAGCATTTAATATAAATAATATGGAGATATTGCAGGGAATAACTGAGGCGGTCGCAGAAGAGAGAGCTCCTGTGATATTGCAGGTCTCAGCAGGGGCGCGCAAATACGCTCGCCACGAATATCTAATACATTTGGTAAAGGCAGCGATGGAGTCCACGGGCATAGATTGCGTCCTGCATTTAGACCACGGCGAAGATTTTGAAATTTGTAAGGCTTGCGTTGATGGGGGATTTACGTCTGTTATGATAGATGGCTCTCGATTGCCGTTTGAAGAAAATATCGCGCTTACCAAAAAAGTGGTAGATTATGCTCATTCAAAAGGAGTAGTCGTCGAGGCCGAGATTGGAAAATTGGCAGGGGTTGAGGATAATGTATCCGTTGCGGCGAGAGATGCGATATTTACAGACCCTACGCAGGCGGAGGAATTTGTAAAGCGCACAGGCTGTGATTCGTTGGCGGTTGCGATAGGCACAAGCCATGGCGCATATAAATTTAAAGGTGAACCAAAATTGGATTTTGAGAGGTTGGATAAGATAAGAAAATTATTGCCCGGTTTTCCACTGGTCCTTCACGGTGCATCGAGTGCGCCGGAAGATTTAGTAAGAGTCTGCAACGACTATGGTGGTAAGATTCCAGGCGCTAAAGGCGTTCCAGAGGAGATGATTTCTAAAGCGACGAAGATGGGCGTCTGCAAAGTTAATATCGATACGGACCTTCGCCTTGCGATGACCGGTGCGATTAGAAAGGTTTTTGTTGGGAATCCATCAGAATTTGACCCGCGCAAATATTTAGGTCCTGCGCGCGATGCAATAAAACAGGTTGTGAAGCGCAAAATAAAAATTTTAGGTTGCGCGGGGAAGGCCTAAGCGCGAATCTTCCTTATTAAAGTGACCCCCAGCACGCCGAAGATTGTGTTTGCTAACCACGCGGCTACGATAGAAGGCAAGAAACCCCCCTTCCCAAGGGCGATGGAAATCGCATTTACGCCATAGAAACTCAAGGCTATTCCTATCGAGATTCCCATGCTCATAATTGCGCCAGACCTCCTCCTCTTTAAAGCGAATGGCATGCCGATGAGCATAATTACGATGCTCATAAATGGCAGGGCGAGTTTCTGATGTAGGTCTACCAACAGCTTATTCGCTGAGCGCTGGTTTCCAAGCGAGAGCAGGCGTATATAGTCCTTAAGTTGAGAATAATTCATAAATTCCGGCTGCGTTTGATGTTTTAATAAATCTTCGGGCCTTTCGTAAAATCTTAATATCTTGGTCTTGAATATTAACGGCTCACCCGATATGGCCCCATCTTTATCAAATCTATAAACGCCGCAATCGTAAAATCTCCATCTCTCACCAAGCCACTCCATCTTTTCGGCAGTTATCTTTCTGCGCAAAACCTGATTTGCATCGTGTTCTAAAATTATCACATCGGACAATGTTTTATTTGGGATGTCATAGTACCTTGCATAGAATAACTTTCCATCTTTTCCAAAGACAGTTATATTTTCTAATCTATCAGTTTTTTCTTTTTGACCCTTTTCAAATTTTATCTCTTTTATAGTGTTTGAAGTAACCGATGCCTCTGGCACTAACCTCTCGTTTACGAAGTATACCGCTATACTTATAAGTATTCCCAAGTACAAAAGCGGAGAGATTATGCGTAGCGTGTTTATTCCGCTTGCCCTCAATGCGACTATCTCATTATGGCGATTTAGATTCCCTAAGAGAAATACGGTCGCTAATAATGCGGCGAAGGGCGTTGCCTGCACGAAAATCAAAGGCAGGGAAGATAGATAGTACGTTTTGACAACTGAGAACAAAATGTCCTGTTTTATTATCTCATCCAGATGTCCAAATAAGTCGATTATTATATAGAGGAATAAAAATATGAAGAGGCAATACAAAAATGGAGCGATAAATCCCCTTACGATATATCTATCGATGATTTTCACTGCTCCACCGTCCTCACGATTAAGGCAAGGCCAATAAGACCTAAGATTATATTTGGCAGCCACACTCCCAAAGCAGGATTTAAAGTGCCTTTAATAGAAAGGGCTTCGCCGCCTAAAAGTAAAAGATAATATAATACGATTACGCAGAGGCTTAATCCAAATCCTATAAATTTTTCCCCGCGGCGCGCCATAAGGGCTAGCGGTATGCCTATCAATATGAAGATTAACGACGAGAAAGAATAAGAAAGTTTTTTATTGACCTCAATAATTAGAGGGGCGGGATTTACCCCCTCGGCAGAAAGTGCCTTTATCTCCTTTTTTAGTTCTGCGATTGACATATCTGACTTCTTCTTCTGGATGTTTAAGTCCCTGCCTTCTTTTAAGTCGAGCGTCATATAATATGTCTTAAAATTGAGTTTATAGAAATTGCCTGGGTCTTTCGGGTTTGGTTCGTCGCTCGTCCCGTTCATCAACTTTAAACGTATCACATCTTTCTCGGGGATGGATGTAAATTCTCCTTTTGCGGCGATTATCGTTCGAGTAGGGCGGCCTTCCTGAGGTTGGTAAATCCTTATGTTCGTGAACTTATTCTTGTCTATTCCATAAATGAAGATTATGTAATTTTTAAACGCCTTGATAAATCTCCCCGCCTCCAAGTATGCGGTTGGGTTTTTGACGCCTATTTGGGCGATGAGTTTTCGCGATTCGAAGCGAAGCCGCGGCAGTATCCAGTCGTTTAGCTCAACCGATATAAGACATATTATTAGCCCAACAGTGACCAATGGGACGACGAGCCTGTATAAACTTATGCCGCTTGCCTTCATCGCTGTAATTTCGTTATCTGCTGCGAGCCTTCCGAAACTAAGCAGCGTCGCGGTCAATACAGCTATTGGTATCGTAAATGTAAACAGCCACGGAAGCATATAGAAAAATATCTTACATACAGATAAAAAATCAACGCCTTTATTGATTACGAGGTCTGCCAATTTTATTATGTTGCCGAGTAATAGGACGAAGGTACATACTATGAACGAAAGAAAGAAGGGCCCTGCCAACTCTTTTAAAATATATCTCCTTAAGATCTTCAAGGCTTTAATTCCCCCGCGCTAAGGCAAATGCTATTACATTCTTTGCGCCAGCGTCTTTAAGTGCGCTCGCGCATTCGTTGAGAGTGGCCCCGGTTGTAAACACATCGTCTACTAAAAGTATAGTACTATCTTCAAAGCCATTTACTTGTTTAGCCAAAAATGCGCCCCTTACGTTCTTGAGGCGCTCATCCCTTCTTAGTGCCGTTTGAGGTATCGTATATCTTACTCTCTGGACGCAATTTCTTACGAGCTTTTTATTGAAACGCTTTGCAAGGTGTATCGCAAGCAGTTCCGATTGATTGAACTGTCTCTCCCGCAACTTCTTTGGGTGTAGTGGCACCGGCACAATCAAGTCTATCTCGCCGACATTTATATTTTTACTAGCGAAATCTGCCATAAGTTTCCCAAGTGGATTCGCCAACCAGACTTTGCCTTCATATTTAAAAAGATGAATGCACCTTTTAATTATGTCGTCATAAGTTGCGACATAAAAGGCGCTATCGAAGCCCAGCCCTCTCTGATGAAAGGGCGGGACAGAGGCAAATCCCTCGCCATCGCCTTCAACAGAAGGCGCAGTTGAATTAATATGGATTTTATCCCAACAGGTTTCACAAATAGGAGTAGGCCTCAGGGCCTTTAATTTATAATTACAAATTAGACAATTTTGTGGATATAATAGGTTAAGCAGGGCGTACCAAAAATTGCTAATGGGGGCAAATAAAGAGTTTGACATCTATTCTAAAATAACATAATAACAAGAGTATGTCAACCCTGCCCCGATTAATCTAAAATTCATTCTACGCCAAGGCGTAAAGAAGCTCTTATCTTGACTTAAATGTCTCGAGAAGATACAATATTATGTTATCTTTAAGAAATATAAAAGGAGGAGAAAAAATGGAAGGGCAACCTTATAAGAGACGCAAGTATTTTATCAAGGCAGGGCTTCAACTCAGATATATGTCTGTAGTTATCCTCTGTATGCTGATTCCAACTTTCGTTGTGGGCTATCTTTTATATTTTGGGATTTGGGGCGCTGTAATCCCGGAATTCTCGGATGCGAAGTTAGCAGAGAAACTCGTGATAGCCGCTCGATTGAGGGACTACGAACAGGCCCGACATGGCAAACCAGCGCCCAGGGAGTTGAGCATATTTAGAGAAGCTAAACTTTTAAGTGCGCATGAACAAGAGGCGGTAGCGAATATTTTAAAAGCGGCAAATTTAAGGTTAATTCCAAAACTTGTGATTCTAATCTTAACGATGGCATTTGCGAGCATTTTCATCTCCCATAAGATAGCTGGGCCCGCATATCGATTTGAGAAAGAAGCCCAGGCCATTGGCGAAGGCAATTTGACCGTTAGCTTTAAATTAAGGAAAGGCGATGAATTTAAAGAACTTAGCCTGATGCTTGAGCATATGGTTGAATCTTTAAGGGGTAAGATTAAAGATGCCCTAAGGTTCATAAAAGAAATCTCAGAAGCGTTAGAAAGATTATCCCGAAGGGCAGGCGAAGGCACCGAAGAGGGTCGTATAATTTCGGGCCTAAAGACAAGTTTAGGTCAACTCGAGAGCAGTTTGTCGGCCTTTAAGATATGATGTTTAAGCGCGCCGCGATATTTTTAATAGCCATAAATTTAATCTCGTTCTCTCCCTCACTTCTAAATGCTGCAGGGCCATCTGAGTCGCTCGCCATTTTAAAATCTGACGATGAATTCCTCGATAAGATAGAAAAGGATACTTTCAAGTTCTTTTGGGAAAATGCCGACCCGAAGACGGGTTTAATAGCTGACTCCACAATTCGGGGTTCACCGTGCAGCATAGCCGCCGTTGGTTTTGGATTGACAGCAATTTGTATCGCACAAAGTAGAGGGTGGGTAACCTATAAAGAGGCGTATGCCAGGGTATTAAAGACGCTGAAGACCTTTAGAGAAACACTCGTAAACGAACACGGATTTTATTATCATTTTGTTGATATGAAGACCGGTAAACGCGCCTGGAATTCCGAGGTCTCCTCGATAGATACCGCATTATTTCTGGCAGGCGCATTATTTGCAGGAGAGTATTTTAAGGGAACCGAGATAGAGCGCATCGCTAAGTACCTATACGAACGCGTAGATTGGCAGTGGATGATGAACGATGCGGATTTGATATGTATGGGCTGGGGTCCAGAGAAGGGCTTTATGGATTACCATTGGGATTGGTATAGCGAAGGGATAATAGTTTACGCATTAGCGATTGGTTCTCCTACGCATCCAATTGCGCCAGAATCTTGGTTAAAATGGAAAAGGCCAGTAGGGGAGTATGGGGGATATAAAGTAGTCTATTCTTTCTTCGGGAGTCTATTCACATATCAGTTTGCGCAATCCTGGATAGATTTCAGAAATCTATACGAGGGCGATTTGAATTATTGGCAGAATTCGATAAACGCCGCAATGGCAAATAGGCAATTCTGCATTGACAATTCTAACACCTACAAAGGATACGCAGAAGATAGTTGGGGCTTGACAGCAGGCGATGGCCCGGATGGTTATCAGGGATATGGCGCTGAGCCCGCAGAGTCTGTGAGCCACGATGGGACTATTAATCCTTATGGAATGGTCGCTTCAATTGCCTTAGTTCCAGATGTAGCGATAAAGTCGCTAAAGTCGCTTTATGAAAAATATGGCAATAAGGTGTATGGGGAATATGGTTTTAAGGCGGGCTTCAATGTCGATAGGAATTGGTGGGGCAAAGATTATATCGGGATAGATGAGGGCGCAATTGTCCTAATGATTGAGAATTACAGGACGGGGATGGTCTGGGAATATTTTATGCGCATCCCTTATATAAAGACCTGGGCCGAGCTTTGCCTTACTAAAAAACTGGTTAAAAAATGATGCGGGATTTTGATATTTGGCTTTTTCATTTTTTAAACGGCGCCATTAAGAATCCATTCCTCGATGCGCTTATGCCGCTGATTACTTTTTTGGGAGATAGGAATTTTGCTTTTCTTCTATGCGCGTTATTTTTGATACTTTGGAAAAGGGATAAGAAAAGGTTCGCAATTATTTTACTTACGTCGTTATTGGTAACAATTGGTTTGGTTGAGTTATTGAAGCATATTATAAATCGCCCACGTCCTGTCGAGGTATTAACAAACGTTATTTGGACGGGCAATATTAGGTCGGGGCTCTCTTTTCCATCGGCACATACAGCGGTGGGATTCGTGCTGGCATCGGCATTAAGTTCAGCCTACAAGAAATTGCTCGTCCCGTTATTTTTTATTGCTACATTAGTAGCCATTTCTAGGATTTATCTCGGCGTACATTATCCATCAGATGTCCTCGCAGGTGCCGCCATTGGCACTATAACTGCTTACGCTGTAACCAAAATACTTGACAAATTTAATCGGATATGATATCCTTTCTTTAAATGCGAATTACCACACAGGGCGAATATGGTTTAAGGTGCATAAGGGCCTTGGGCGGAAGCGATAAGCCACTTTCGATAAAGGAAGTCTCCGCTTCTGAAAAACTCTCAAAGCCGTATGTGGAGCAACTCTTTCTTAAGCTTCGTAGGGCTGCTATAATTAAATCCTTACGGGGTTCAAAGGGCGGCTATGTTTTGGCAAAATCACCGTCTCAGATAAGGGTGGGCGAAATAATAAGGGCTCTGGAAGGGGATACTTTTGAGGTGGTATGTGAAAGGAGGAGCGGAAGGAACCGTTGCATTCACATCCACGAATGTTCCTTACGGTCGCTTTGGGAAGCATTGAAAGAGAGAGTAGATGATTTATTGGATAGGGTTACATTAAAGACTTTGCAAAACGATGAAGATGAAGTTGCGAGGCGTTTAAGGCGCCTGTAATTTTTTAAAGGGGGTGATTAAATGGGTTGTGGAACCTGCGGGCCAAGGCCAAAGAAAAAAAAGAAGAAAAGATAGTCTTTCCTTAAGACTTTAGAAAGGCCGCGAGATAGAAATTTAACTATTGGGCGGCCCTTTAAATCGGAAAATACTTGACAAAATTTGTCAGGTATGATATACTTTTTTTACAGTTGATTTTAGTTTAAAGATGTAGTAATAATATCATATTCATAAGGAGGTTCGTAGATGATGCGAGTGGAGGACAAATTATTTGTAAACAGATTTAAGCCTGATGCCCAACCGCACATCAAGGTGATAGAGGAGAATAGATGCGCCAAGTGTATAAACAAACAGTGCTCGATAGGTTGTCCTTCGGATTGCTGGACTATTGATGAAAAAGGCATAGCCCACGTCTTGGTTGAGGGATGCCTTGAATGTGGCACCTGTCGCGTAATCTGCGATGAATTTCTAAACGTAGATTGGAAATATCCCCAGGGCGGCTTTGGCGTCCTTTATAGATACGGATAATCTAAATTAACTCATGCCGAATGAGTGACCTTAAAATCTTAGAAGCCGCAATAAAATTAGAAGAAGACGGCCGCAAGTTTTATCTCAAAACAAGCAAAGAGGCGAAAAATGTCCTCGCAAGTAGATTATTGGCTTCCCTCGCCGATGAGGAACTTAAGCACATAGAGCGGATAACCGAGCTCCACGATGGCCTTAAAGAAGATAAGCGTTGGGCCGACTTCAAGAAGCCGATCTCAAAGGGAGCAAAAGCAAAGATGAGGTTGGTATTCAAACCGTTATCTGCGACTGAAAAAGTACATCTTAAAAGGGACCCATCGAATTTAGAGGCGATAAGACTGGCAATGAAAAAAGAAAAATTGAGCTATAATTTTTATAATGAACAGGCAAAGGCTATCGATGTTCCGATTGCCAAAAAATTCTATAATGGATTAAAAGCAGAGGAGGAGCATCATTACGATTTATTAGAAGAGGCATATGCGCTCCTTTCGGATACCGCAAGCTGGTTTGTAAAACAGGAAGGCAGGGTGATGGAGGGCGGTTGATGGAGAGATGGCAATGCACAGTTTGTGGCTATATCTATGACCCAGCGCTTGGAGATTCCGTCGGAAGAATTCCGGCTGATACCCCTTTTGAAAACTTGCCCTTAAATTGGGTCTGTCCTGAATGTGGCGTTGGCAAAGATATGTTTGAAAAGATGGGTCAGATAATTTAAAGCGGCCTTTTTAGATGATGACCAAAAATATAACTGACAAAGTTATCTGGGTTGGCGCCCTAAATCCGCAGCTTAGAGTCTTCGATATCGTCTTGCATACAGAGCATGGCACGACGTATAATTCCTACCTTATTTTGGCAGATAAGATTACGCTTGTTGACACCGTTTTTAAGAAATACTCCGATGAGTACATCGATAAGATAAAATCCCACGTTAATCCCAAAGATATAAGCTATCTCATCGTAAATCATACCGAAATGGACCATTCTACTGCAACGAGTCGGCTTCTAACCTGCAAGCGGTGAGGCTTCCAGCCGATATGAAAGTTGAGATAGATGCCATCGTAGCAAAGAGGTAGTTGTGGATATTATTCAATCGATTGTGCTCGGCATAGTTCAAGGGTTAGGTGAATTTCTTCCGATAAGCAGTTCAGGCCATTTAATAGCAGTTCCTTGGTTATTAGGATGGCGAGAGCATACTTTGAGTTTCGATGTTATGCTACATGCTGGGACATTATTTGCGGTAGTTATATATTTTTGGAAGGACTGGATTAATCTTTTGAGGGAAGGCTTTTTAAGCCTTAAAGAAAGGTCTTTGAAAGGTGCACCCGAACGGAGGCTTTTCTGGTATATCGTCGTCGCAAGCATGCCGGGAGCGATAATAGGAAAACTCTTGGAGGAAAAAGCAGAGACTATCTTTAGAAATCCCCTTCTTATTGCGAGCACGATGGGCGGTTTTGCGATTATATTTTATCTAATCGATAGATTCAGCAAAAAAACGAGAGGGTTAAACACTCTTAATTTAACGGATTCAATTTTAATAGGCGTATCGCAGGCGTTAGCCATCGTTCCCGGGATATCGCGTTCAGGCATCACTATTGCCTGTGGGCTGGGATTAAGACTTAACCGCGAAGCATCTACGAAATTCTCCTTCTTATTGTCGGCGCCCATCATCTTCGGCGCGACCGCATTAAAGATTAAGGACATTTTTGTTTTAGCTAACGATGGTCAACAGAATATTTCTCTTTTGCTCGGTTTTATCGTTTCGGCAGTTACAGGTTTTTTGGCAATTCATTATCTTTTAGGTTACGTTAGAAGGCATACATTTAATCTATTTGTGATATATAGGATTATTTTTAGCATAATAATATTATCAGTGTTTTTATTTCGAATTTAAATATGGTTGAGAGAGAAAGGATTGAAATAGTAAAAGGCGATATTACGAAACAGAATGTCGATGCCATCGTAAATGCAGCAAATACTTCGCTTTTAGGGGGAGGTGGCGTTGACGGAGCAATCCATAGGGTGGCTGGTCCTCAACTTCTGGAGGAATGCAAAACTTTAGACAGGTGCAAGACAGGTGAGGCGAAAATAACGAAGGGTTATAACTTGCCTGCCAAATTTGTAATTCATACAGTCGGTCCAATATGGCACGGTGATAAAAGCAACGAGGATGTTTTGCTTGCTAGTTGTTATAGAAAGTCGCTTGAACTTGCCGTAAAAAATAATATAAAGACCATCGCGTTCCCCTCGATAAGCACTGGCACGTATAGATTTCCCGTCGAACGTGCCGCCAAGATTGCCACATCTGAGGTAAAGAATTTTTTAGAGAAGGACAAAACCATCGAAAAAGTCATCTTCGTCTGCTTCGACGATACAACTTTTAAGGTTTATGAGGGATTGGCGGGTTAAGGCCATTACTTAAATGTTATTATACGGAAAAAATTCTGTTCTGGAACGCCTTAAGGCAAATCCACAAAGCATAAAAAAAATATTTATTCAGGAAAATTTCAATGAGCCGTCGATTACGGACATAATAAAATCCAAAAACATACCTTTAAAGCGCGTCAGCGAAAGAGAATTGGCCAGGATGAAACGCGCCGAGCGCGCCCAAGGCATCATCGCAGAAGTCGATAAATTCAAATACACATCTTTTGAAGAGCTTTTAAATAGGCCACAGGATAGACGGCTTTCGTTTGTATGTTTAGACGGAATAACCGACCCTCAGAATTTAGGCGCCATTATACGGATAGCGGCCTGTTTCGGCGGTTTTGCCATCGTGATACCTGAACATAGGGCTTGCGAGATAAATGAAACGGTTCTGGCAATCGCTTCCGGCGGAGAAAATTTCGTTCCCATATCAAAAGTGACCAACCTCTCGAATGCTTTAATAAAAGCCAAGGAAGCAGGTTACTGGATAGCAGAGGCTGTCGTCGAGGGCGGGGAAGATATATACAAAGTTAAATTTCCATTTCCACTTGGCCTTGTATTGGGCTCTGAAGGCAAAGGCGTTCGCTACGGCATACAGAAACACCTCGACTTAAAAGTTACGCTTCCTATGAAAGGCGCGGCACTCTCTTTCAACGTCGCGATGGCCTGTGCTATTTTTTGTTATGAGATAACTAGACAGAAGGAAAAGTAGCATAAAAATGAAAATTCTTTTGATTTTTCCTCCCCGAAGACACGAATAGAAACAGATTAGGAGAATTTGGATGTTAAAAGTCTTTATCCGGACTTTCGGCTGACCCTTGGTTTGTTCTCTACAAGTTGTCTAAACCGTTCTTTTTTACAGCGTTTCAGGTTGAGTTGGCGGTATAGTCTTTCTTGATGCACCGCCCGCCCCAGCCACCAGTAGTTATTCATAGAAGAAAATCAGGCGGCTGGAAAGCCGAATCTTTCTTGGTAGCAGAGGTGGTTGGCTATACCCCACACCCACCCAGCAGTCACAGTCGGGCGGCTTCTACTTCGACTCGCTTCGCTCGCTCAGTATCCGCTGCGCCCTTTGTGTGCCTACACCCCCTTTAAAAAAGTCGTTGACATAATCGTAGAAAATATATATACTTATTGACAAA
>CAZUZR010000033.1:0-15023 GCA_964625025.1 uncultured Planctomycetia bacterium
AGCAAGAAAAGTCACGCTGGGACTTTTCGAGCGTTTCCTTAAGGAACACAAGCCGAAGCAAACATAGACTTAAATTTTAACTTGAATTTTAACTGTTTTCATGTTAAATTAAATTTGCTGTAAGCGAGGGAAACTCGTCAAGAAACGAGTGCGGCCCCGCCACTGTAATGGGGAACGAAAGCCCATAAAAGCCACTTTCCAGAGAAGGCCTGGACGGGAAGGCGAGGGGTAAGTAGGTTCAAGCCCCATAAGCCAGGAGACTTGCTTATAGTATAGAAATTCCTTCGAGGGTGAGGAGCAAAGTAACCTCATTTCATCGTGGAATGAGGTTTTTTATTTATTGGTAAAAATGGCAAAAGCGATAATGATTTGTGGAACAGGTTCAGGCGTCGGCAAAAGCGTGATAGTTGCAGGCCTATGTCGGATATTTTATGAAGATGGATTAAGGGTCGCGCCGTTTAAATCCCAAAATATGGCGCTAAATTCTTACGTAACTAAAGATGGAAAAGAGATGGCGCGGGCGCAAGCTTTCCAAGCAATATGCTGCCGTATAGAGCCCACATCCGATATGAATCCCATATTAATTAAACCCATTGAAGACACAAAGGCCCAGATAATCGTAAACGGCAAGGCGATTGGGAATTATGATGTCGAAGGTTACGATGGATATAAGAAAAAAGCCTTTGAAATCGCGAAAGATGCTTTTATGAGATTGCAAAAAGATTATGAAATAATTGTGATGGAGGGCGCAGGAAGTCCTGCGGAGATAAATCTAAAAGATGATATCGCAAATTTAAAGATGGCAGCTTTTGCAAAGGCACCTGTTCTATTAGTGGGCGATATCGATTACGGGGGCGTCTTCGCTTGGTTTATTGGGACATTTGAATTATTAAATAAAAGAGAGCGCAAGCAAATAAAAGGATTTATAATTAATAAATTCAGGGGCGATTATAATATCTTGAAGCCGGGCTTAAAATTCTTGGAGAAAAGAACAAGTGTTCGTGTCCTTGGCGTGATACCGTATATTCATAATCTGAAAATCGAAGAAGAGGATTCAATCCCAAAGGATTTATTTGCCAAAAAGAGAACAAAAGCCAAGGAGCGAATAGATGTTGAGATTCTATGTCTGCCACACATCTGTAATTTTACTGATTTCGATTGCTTCGATTCAGAAGCCGATGTGAATTTAAGATATGTAAGATTTGGGGAGGAGATAGGTTCTCCAGATATCCTCATCATCCCAGGCACCAAGCACACGATTGGCGACTTAAAGAGATTAAATGATTTTGGATACGCTGAATCTATCAGGAAGCTGGCACAAGAAGGGAAATTCATTGTGGGGCTTTGCGGCGGCTATCAGATATTGGGCAAAGAGATTTGCGATAAGCACGGCTATGAGTCCGACGCATATTATGCGGATGGCTTAGGTCTGCTGGACGTAAAGACCGAGTTTAAACCTAAAAAGATAGTTTCACAGGTTGAGGCTGAACCAATAGACGGCGCAGTAAGTTTTTTGAAATCGAAATACAAATTTTATGGCTATGAGATTCATATGGGAAGGACATATTACTTAAGCGATGGAACAAAACCACTATTTAAATTGAGAAGGCTAAAAGGACGAGGAAGTGGAAGATATATTTTAGACGGCGCCATAAATAAAGAGGCAAATGTAATAGGAACCTATATACATGGCATCTTCGATAATCCTAATTTTAGAAGTTTAGTTTTAAATCGGATAAGGCAGGCAAAAGGAATTAAGGCCAAAGAATCCCGAAATCCTGATGAAGGCGAAGAGCAGATTTTAAGATTAGCCAAGACCTTAAGAGAAAATTTAGATATAAGCGCTATCTATGATATCTTAGGATTAAACCCTAAATGCCCAAATTAATCTTAATTACAGGCGGAGCTCGTTCGGGCAAGTCGAGCTACGCCTTAAAATTGGCAAAGACTCAAAGCAGAAAAGTCGTATATATCGCGACTGCTACTCCTTTAGATTCTGAAATGAGAAAAAGGATAAAGTTACATAGAAAGTTGCGTAGAAAAAACTGGATTACGATAGAAGAACCGATAGATATTTTAAGTGCAGTTAAAAGAACCTCTACAAGAAAAACGGTTATCATCTTGGATTGCCTTACATTGTTAATTTCGAATTTGATGTTGAAGGGATTCAGCGATAATGTAATTTACAATGAAATAAAAACTATCGTTAAAGCATTGAAGGCAAACGCTCAAGCCTCGATTGTAGTAACCAATGAGATTGGTAGCGGCATCGTCCCGGATAACAAATTGGCGAGGAGATTTCGTGATATACAGGGATGCGTAAATCAGCTCGTAAGCGAAGAAGCAGAACGCGTCTACCTTTTAGTTTCTGGCATTCCGGTGAAGATAAAAGGAGGAAGGTCAAATGTCGAACGAATTGGAGAATAGAGTTACAAAGGACAAAAGAATTGGCATTGAGAAAATCGATAGTATTTTAGAATCTATTGAGCCGGTCGATGTAAATTATTATTCTAAAGCTCAAGAACGGCTTGATAATTTAACAAAGCCAAAGGAAAGTTTAGGACGACTTGAGGAGCTGGCAAGGCAAATAGTCGCCATCTCTAAAAATTTAAAGCCAACGATTAAAAGAAAAGTTATATTTACGATGGCAGGCGACCATGGCGTATGCGAAGAAGGAGTAAGCGCCTATCCTCAGGAGGTCACGCCTCAGATGGTCTATAATTTTTTAAGGGGTGGGGCAGGAATAAATGTTTTAGCAAGGCACGTTGGCGCCGAAGTAATTGTGGTAGATATAGGCGTAAAAGAGAATATCGAATATCGAATATCAAATATCAAAAATTTTAAAGATAAAAAAGTAAATTTCGGGACAAAAAATTTTGCAAAAGAACCAGCGATGACAAAAGAGGAGGCCTACAAATCCTTAATCGGGGGCATTGAGGCATTTCAAGAAACGCATTTAGAGGAAAAAATCGATATCGTCGGCGTAGGGGACATGGGCATTGGTAATACCACTCCTTCGAGTGCGATAGTTGCTGCAATAACAGGCGAGGATGTCGAGTTAGTAACCGGAAGAGGCACAGGCATAGACGAAGCTACCTTTACTCGTAAGATAGAGGTCATAAAAAAGGCGTTATCTTTACATTCCCCAAATCCCGAAGACCCGATAGATGTGCTGTCGAAGGTCGGAGGGTTTGAAATAGGCGGAATTGCTGGTGCGATATTGGCTGCTGCGTCAAAAAATATCCCCGTCGTAATAGACGGGTTTATCGCATCCTGCGGTGCCCTCGTCGCATTTAAGATGTGCCCAAAAGTCATGGACTATCTTATAGCCGCTCATCAATCCGTCGAGGCGGGGCATATGGCGATATTGAAATATATTAACCTAAGGCCATTATTAAATCTCGATATGAGGTTAGGTGAAGGCACGGGGGCAGCGTTAGGGATAAGCATAGTTGAGGCGGCGGTTAAAATATTTAATGAGATGGCTACGTTTTCAGAAGCTGGCGTTTCGGAGGAGCTATGAGTCCCGAACGAAATTTTAAATTACGCTACTTATTATGAAATAAACAGATGTACAATAATTACCAAATATCATTAATATTTTTAAGTCGAACGTGGGAGGAATTTCGTTCGGGATGAGAAGTTTTTTGATAGCGCTACAATTTTTAACGTCTTTCCCGATAAAATTAAAAGGCGAAATAGCCGATAAGGAATTAGCTAAGTCGATGGCTTATTTCCCATTGGTTGGATTCGCAATTGGAATCGTTTTAGCTTTCGCCTGTAACGTTTTCAATTTAATTTTCCCTCACGAAGTAAATTGCGCGCTCATACTGGCTTTAAATGTAATTATAACCGGCGGGCTTCATATAGATGGTTTTATCGATACATTCGATGGCCTGGCAAGTCGCGGCGACAGAAAAAGGGTATTGGAGATTATGCGCGAAGGCCGACCCGGCGCAATCGGGATTGCTGCTGCTATTCTATTGTTCTTGGCTAAATACGCATTGCTCGTTTCTTTGCCAAAGGGCACCATCGAAATCTCTTTGGTTGCAATGGCAACTCTAAGCAGATGGTCGCTCGTTATTTCATCGGGGTTATATCCTTACGCCAGAGAAGGCGAGGGGCTTGGAGGCAAATTCATTCAGGACTTAAGTCGAAGGGAAGGCTTTCTCTCTGCGATTTTCGCCCTTTTGATCGTAGCTTTTATCTTTAAGCTTCAGACATTTATTTTAGTACCTACCATAGCCATCTTTTTGTTCGGCTTTAATTTTTATATAAATAAAAAGATAGGTGGCATAACCGGCGACACCTTAGGTGCTTTAAACGAGTTGGTAGAAGTACTAACGTTGGCCCTCGCCGTAGTTTTAATTTAAAAAATGAGATTTCTTATTGCAGTATTTTTTATCTTTTTAGTTTTTTTCTTGTGTAGCGACTTGTCTGCGAAAGAATTGAAGATCGTCTCCATTGCACCAAGCACGACCGAGATAGCCTGCGCTTTAGGTTTAACCAATAATTTAATTGGCGTATCGACCTGGTGCGATTATCCGCCTGAAGTAAAAGATAAGGAAAAAGTCGGCTCTTTTAGTGAGCCGAGCATAGAGAAAATAGCATCCCTTAACCCCGACCTTGTTTTAGCAACAGGTTTAGAACAAGCGGGGGCAGTCGAAGAGCTCAAAATATTAAATATAAAAGTGCTTTTGGTTGACCCAAAGAGTTTTGATGAACTGTTTAACTCGATAAAGCAAATAGGGCGAGTTACTGCGAGAGAATTCGAAGCAACCACATTAATTGAAGAAATGAAAAATTCGATAGCTCAAATATCACAAAAAGTCAATTCACCCCGCTCCTGCGGGCAGGAGCGGGGTTCACAAAATCCAACCGAGAAACCAAAGGTTTACATCGAGGTCTGGCACGACCCAATTATAGTCGCAGGCAAAGGCTCATTTTTAGATGAGATGATAACGCTCGCAGGTGGTATTAATATCGCATATGATACCCAAAGGCCATTTTCGCAATTTAGCCCAGAGTTGGTTATCGAAAGAAATCCCGATGTTATTATATTGGGTTATATGAATATAGGGACTTCCGCTAGGGAAGCAATTTCTAAAAGATTGGGGTGGCAGAATATTAAGGCGGTAAAAGACGGCAGAGTTTATGACGATATAGATTCTGACCTTCTATTTCGTCCGGGTCCACGTTTAACTTTAGGGTTGGAGGAATTATATAAGAGATTGCACAAATAAGAGATGGAAATAGAGCGCAGTTTCCAAACAGCCCAAACAAAAAATTTAAAGATAATTATTGCACTTATAATTCTGCTTGTTCTTGCAGGTATTGTTTCTATAAGTATCGGTGCAGTAAAAATTCCACCCTTTGAATTATTAAATCCGGCTAACAGAGAAATTATTAAAATAAGAACTGCGCGCGTAATCTTAGCAATTGTCGCAGGCGGAGGTTTAACCGTATCAGGAGTTATCTTACAGGGGTTATTAAAGAATCCGCTTTGCGAGCCATATGTGCTTGGCATTTCAAGCGGCGCAACCTTAGGCGCTGTTTTGGCAATTGTATCCGGCTTTGGCTTTACCATTTTCGGATTTGGAATTCTGCCTCTTTTTGCCTTTTCAGGTGCCGCGATAGCTTTGTTTTTAGTATATCGAATTTCTCGGGTAAGCGGCAGGATACCAATTCAAAATTTATTATTGACGGGAGTAATAGTTGGCGCTGTTTTATCGTCTATAGCGATTTTCATCGTTTCCTTCTCGCAAAGCGAAGCCATTCACAGTGTTATGTGGTGGTTGCTCGGGAATCTTCAGATATTCGAATTCAAAATATTATTTTTGATTTTAGCGATAGTCGTAAGCGGCGTTATCCTTGCCTTCATATTTTCCAGGGAATTAAATGCCATTTCATTGGGAGAAGAAGAAGCGCTACATCTTGGGGTTGATATCGAAAGGGCAAAGAAGGTGTTATTTTTAATAACGTCCTTAATTACAGGGGCGATAGTTTCTACGACAGGGATGATAGGCTTTGTGGGGTTAATTGTGCCTCATTTTATGAGATTAATCGTAGGCCCTAATCACAGGATACTTATTCCAACTTCTCTTTTGGCTGGTGGGATATTCCTTGTTATCTGTGATGCGATATCGAGAGTTGCAATTTCTCCGTCTGAAATTCCCATTGGCGTAATAACCGCTATTTTGGGTGGGCCATTTTTCATTTCCCTTTTGCGGAAAAAATCGAAATTATGAAAAAATTGATTACACAGATTTCAAAAACGATTACACGGATTATTTCATTGAAAGTTTAGATGAACATTTTAACGGTAAGAGACATAGTAAGTGGCTACGGAGAGAAGATAATAATAAATGGGATCTCTTTTTCTGTTCGAAGCGGAGAATTCCTAGGGATTATAGGACCAAATGGGGCGGGCAAGTCAACGTTACTGCGGACTATGAGCAGGGTGATTCGACCTAAAAGAGGTCATATATTATTAGAGGGACACGATATCTTTAAGATGTCGTTGAAGGAATTTGCTAAATCCGTTGCTTTCGTTGCTCAAGATACAACCGTCACCTTTCCTTTTATAGCGTTAGAAATAGTATTGATGGGAAGGTACCCTTACTCAAGGGCATTTCAGTCCGAATCCAAAGAAGACCTTGAAGTAGTTCATCAGGCGCTTACCACAACCGATTGCGAAAGTTTCGCTTCGCGCCCGATAGATCAGTTAAGCGCAGGGGAAAGACAACGCGTTTTTATAGCGAAGGCATTAGCTCAAAACCCGAAGCTTATTTTACTTGACGAGCCAACTTCGCACTTAGACATCTCTCATCAAGTTCAAATTTTAGATATTTTAAGGGATTTAAGTGAGGCGGATGGCATTTCCGTAATCGCGGTGTTTCACGATTTAAACCTTGCATCGGAATATTGCGATAGGCTCTTGCTTATCGACGAAGGCAGAATTTGCGCTCAAGGCAGCCCCGAGGAAGTTTTAAAATATGAAATACTCGAAGGTATTTATAAGACGGTTGTTATAGTAAAAGAGAATCCCTATTCAAAGCGTCCTCATATTTTGCTTGCTCCAAGATTAAAAAGGATAAAAGATGGCTAATTTAAAATGCGTCTCTTTATGGAGTGGAGGCAAAGATAGTTGCCTGGCATGCTATAAAGCACAACTGAATGGCGATGGTGTCCGTTATATATTAAATTTTACTTATATGGACCCCATCGGCGCTTCTGCTCACGCCTTGGCTCCAACTTTAATAGCTGACCAGGTAAAATCCATATGTATTCCTCTAATACAGAGAATAACAACACGTGAAAATTATTCGCAGAATTTTAAGGAAATAATAAATGAACTGAAGAACAATGAAATTGAAGCAATTGTTTTCGGTGATATCTATCTTCAGGAACATAGGGATTGGATTGAAAATGTCTGTCGGCAACTGCGAGTTACGCCGATTTTCCCGCTATGGGGGATTGATACAAATGATATATTTAATGAGTTTATTGAGCTTGGATTTGAGGCAATTGTAGTTAGCGTAAGAAAAGACATCTTAGGAAAAGAATGGCTCGGCAGAAGCATAGACAAAGATTTTTTAGAAGACCTAAAAAAAATTAATAGCGCAATCGACCCTTGCGGCGAAAAAGGAGAATTTCATACTTTCGTAACCTTCGGCCCGAATTTTAAAAAACGAATCGATATAATCGAAACCGAAATAACCCCGAAGCTTAATCATTGGAACTTAGGTATTCTTAAATGGAAGTTTGTTTAAAAATATTATATTGACATCTAAAATTTGCTGTGATAACATTAATGCGTTATTTGAAAATTTGTTAGCGTATAGGTGTTGGAAAAACTTAATAGGGAAGCCTTATTGAGAGGGCGCGGTCCCTGCCGCTGTGTTTGGTGACGAAAGCTAAAAGACCACTGTCCGCTTATTTCGGACGGGAAGGTTAGCAAGTAGAACGAACCAAAAGCCAGAAGACCTGCCTATATGCATAAAGAGGTTCTTTAAATCTTCTTCAGGGTAGAAGAAGAGGACCCTTAAAATATACGGGCTTTAAGAAAAAAAGGGTGCAATCCCGAAGTGGCGTTTTTTGAAAAAGCGCTACATTCGGGATTTTTTATTTTAAGGAGAAGAATAAGATGAACAGATTTATTCGTTGTTTGTTATTCGTTGTCGGTTATTGGTATGTGGCGTTTATAAGTTTTGCATTTTGTGAAGAACCGGTAAATATAGAATTAGAAAAAATAGTAGTTACCCCTTTGGGAATAGAACAACCGTACGCTCAGACTTCAAGGAGCATAGATGTGATTCGATTTAAAGAAACGGATACCATATATTCACAACTTATCTCCGAACCACTAGATAGATTAACTTCCTCGTCGATAATTAACTACGGCTCATTAGGGGCCTTAAAGTCCATTAGAATCCGAGGTTCAACAGCTGAACAGGTTCTAGTTTTATTGGATTCCAGGCCCATCAACGACCCGCGCAGCGGTCAGTCAGAACTTCACCAAATACCCATTGAGTCGATAGAAAGAATTGAGGTAATAAAAGGACCCGCATCTGCAATATATGGCTCAAGCGCTCTTGGTGGAGTTGTAAATATAATTACCAAAAAGCCATCTGAAAAACCAAAGGTGACTTTGGAGTCAAGGTTCGGAACTTTCAAGACATTTCATGAATCATTTTCGCATTCTGCCACCATAAAGGACTTAGGATATTATCTCAATTATACGTACGACTCATCCTTAGGCCACAGGGATAATTCTCAGTATCGAGCGCATAATTTAACAACTAAATTGGATTATCATGTAAGTGAAAATAACAGGTTATATTTTAATGCCGGTGATTTTGAAGACGAGGCAGGCACGCCTGGAGACATAGCGAGGCCTGATTTGGACGATTTTCAATTCGATTTTAAAAACTATTTGGATTTAGGATGGTCTGCGCAGCTATTCGAAAATTCGAATATCAATTTGAGGGGCTACCAAAATGTTGACCGCCTCGAATTTGTAGAATCCTATAATCCGTTAAACAAAAATAGCGCTAAATCCAAAGTTAGAGGTTTAATATTCCAATACGACCAAGAATTCTACGATTTTTATAAGGTGATATTTGGTTTCGACGGTAAGGACAACAAAGTAAATTCTTCGACCGTTGGCAAACATAGATATGTTGTGCGCTCCCCTTTTTTACAAAACGAAATTTCAATCGGGGAAGATTTGAATTTAAATTTCGGTGCACGATGGGATGATTACTCTAATTTTGGCAAAGAATCGACCCCAAGCGCAGGTCTAACTTATAGGATTACCGATGGCGCAAAACTAAGGGTCAATTACTCCAAGGGTTTTCGCGCGCCAACTTTTAACGATTTATATTGGCCATTCGATGGCTTTACAGAAGGAAACCCTGCCCTACGTCCTGAGAAGGGTTGGTCTTGGGAAGGCGGTTTCGATATCGAGTATGCTAACGGATTAAAAATAAATGCCACATACTTTACCAATAAGCTAAAGGACCTAATAAATTGGGCACCGGGCACAGATTTTGTGTGGCGACCAACGAATGTTGATTCAGCAAATATAGATGGGGTGGAACTTGAAACCACCCTGCCATTATTAAAGGGCTTAAGCGCTAATTTAGGATATACGTATCTTAATCCAATGGACATAAACAGGGATAGGTATCTTATATATCGGGCCAAAAACAAATTCGATTTCGGTTTAAATTATGAACTCGATTCAAAATTCAATATAAGATTTTATGGGCAATCCTTAGGCAGGCGATATATCGATACTTCAAATTCCGAGCTGTTACAGGAAGATTTAATCGCTTATCTGGATGCTTCATATAAGATAAATAATAATTTGACTACATTTCTTTCTATTGATAATATATTTAATAAGAAGTACGCTAGAGTTTATGGTTACCCGATGCCGGGCTTTGCGATAACGGGAGGTATGAAGGCTGAATTTTAGTTACTCGATAGATGTGGATAGGACGTTTAAGTACGCGTTAATATTTTCTTTCTTTATCCATGCGGCCGTTATTATCGAATGGCCATTTTATCGGCATCTTTTCCCCCTGCAAAGCCAATATAAAGATATCGAGATAACGTACCTTAAGATTAAAGAGCCCACTTTGCCTACACCGAAGAAAGAAATCCCCGCAAAGACATCGCAGCCTCAATTAGAATTTTCCCAACCAACAAAAATGGTCTCTGCAGAATTGCCGAAGGCAGCGCAACCTGTAAGTCAGGTTGAAACCGCGACGTCGAAGAAGGAAAGCGCCATTTCGCCCGAGACAAAAAAGGAAGATATAAAGGTCGAGAAGAAGCCAACGGCAAAAGGAATTTCTTTGGCGGAAATTAAGCATGCTTCCATACAAAAATTAGAAGGGATAACTTCTGTAAAGTTAAAAGGTTTGCACCCTGTGCCTCCATCATATGCACAGGCGATTCGCAATGAAATAAGGAAGAACCTAGGGTCCGCAAAGTCCGGGGCGGAAGGCGATGTCTTCGTGCGATTTATAATCGCATCTGATGGCGAACTACGAGAACTTAATATTATTGATGAAAAATCTACGAGGGACGGCCTTTTAAGGCAGATAGTGTTCGAAGCCATAAAAAATTCCTCTCCATTTCCTAAATTTCCCAATGACGTAATTGCCTCAGAGGTAACATTTACCTGCCAAATCTCCTTCGAATGAGGGGACGTTCCATTTGGGGACAGTCCACTTTAGATGAAGTGTCCCAAAGTATAACGTCCCCATTTATCTTGACAATACTATAACCATTTGATATATTAAAAGTAACGAAAATCTATTATAAAGGGGATGATAAATAATGCCGATGGTGGAGGTTGGACACAACGAACCCTTAGAGAGGGCCCTAAGGCGGCTCAAAAAGAAGATAGAGCGAGAAGGGATATTAAGGGCCATAAGAGCAAGAAAACACTATGAGAAGCCCAGCGTAAAAAAGAAGAGAAAACAGAGGGAAGCCCTGAGGAAAAAAAGATTTCAAAGTTTCTGATGTAATGAGGATTTTATATACCTTTATTTTTTTGTGTATTGCGGCTTCCATCGCTTTCGTCCTCAACGAATCTCAGCTACTAAAGTTAGAAGATGGGCATAGCCTTAAGAAGCACACCTTACATAATGGCCTCACAGTAGTTATAAAAAGCTCACATAAAGTTCCACTTGTTGCGGTTTGGCTCATCGTAAAGACCGGCTCAGCCACTGAGGGTAGGTTCGCTGGCTCTGGGATTTCTCATTTTGCGGAGCATATGATTTTTAAAGGCACGCCCACTCGTGCTGTTGGCGAAATAGAGAAACAAATAAAATCATATGGCGGATACATAAACGCTTCAACCTCACACGATACAACCGAGTACCACCTCATCGTGAAGAGCGAGCATCTTAAGGAAACGTTAGAACTACTCTCAGACTGCATCGCCAATCCAGCCTTTGATGAAGTCGAATTCGAAAAGGAAAAGCAGGTAATCTTAAACGAAATAAGGATGAATCGCGATGAACCGTCGCATAAGGTCTCCCTGCTTTTATGGGAGAACGCTTACCTCGCCCATCCTTATAAATATCCGGTAATAGGCTATGAGGATTTGTTTAAGCGGATAAAAAGAGAGGACCTCATCGAATATCATAAGGCAAATTATATCCCGAACAATATCGTCCTTTCTATCGTTGGAGATATTAAAAATGAATCGACGTTACAGGCCGTCGAGGAGACATTTGGAAAATTGCCTCGCGAGGCAGGAATAGAGACGAACGCTTCGCAAGAACCCTTGCAGATGTCGATGAGGAGGGCCGAAGGTGAAGTTGCCGAGCTTAAACTTTCGCATCTTTTGCTTGCATTTCATTCTACTCGTTTGGCAGATGAAGACCTCTATTCCCTTGATTTGCTTGCTGCGGCCTTGGGGCAGGGAGAGAGTTCAAGGTTATATCGAAAATTAGTCAGGGATGAAAGACTTGCCTATTCTGCCTCAGCATTTAATTATACGCCAAAAGACCCTGGGTTATTTGTAATAGGATTAACCCTTGAGGAGGATAAGATAGAGGTGGCATTGGACGAAGTGCTAAAGGAATTGGATAGGCTAAGAGTTCACTCCCTATCAAGGGCTGAGCTCAATAAAGTTAAGAGGTCCATGCTAAGCGAATATATTTATGAGCGAGAATCTATCGAGGCCCAGGCACATGATTATGCGATGAATTACGCGTTAACAGGTGACTATGATTTTTTAAAGTGGTACATTAAAGGGATAAATTCAGTTAAGGCATCTGACGTATTAAAGGTGGCAGGTAAATATTTTAAACGCGAGAAGTTAACAGTTGCGATACTTAAATCAAAGGCAGCTGGAATTGCAGGAGCATCCAAGCCGACTCCAAAAATTGGGAAGGGATTCGATATTAAGAAAATAATTCTACCTAACGGGGTAACCACCCTAATGTATGAGGACCACGCCACGCCAATCGTCTCAATTCATATTTTATTTAAGGGCGGCGTAAGGGTCGAAGACGAGAAGGTAAATGGGCTATCGTACCTTACATCCAATATGCTTTTAAAAGGGACTAAGTCACGCTCTGCAGAGTGGATATCTAAAGAGGTTGAATCGCGGGGGATTATCTTGGCGAGTTTTAGCGGAAATAATTCCTTTGGCATTTCACTCAAGTGCTTAAAGGACGAATTTGATTTTTCCTTGAGGTTAATTGCGGATATATTAAAAAATCCGACTTTTCCAGAAAGTGAGCTTAAAATATTAAAGGAGATACAACTTGCCGGGGTTAAGGCGCAAGAGGATGATATTTTTGCGACTGCCTCGAATACATTGCTAAAGACCATATTTAAAACGCATCCATATAAGATGAACTATTTGGGAACGAGAGAGTCTATAAATAACCTAAAAAGGGATGACCTATTTAAATTTTATAAGCGTTTTGTGGTGCCGGATAATATGGTCGTTGCGATATTTGGCGATATAGATATTAAAAAGATTGAACGAGCGATGAGCAGGGCCTTTAATAACTTGCAGGGCAGTCGTTTTGAGGAAGCAGTGGTTTTAAATGAGCCGGAACAGAAAGGGCCGCGCGAGTCAACCAGACAGATGCAGAAGGAGCAGGCGGTTTTAATGATGGGCTATCCAGGAACAGATGTTAAAAATCCGGATAAATATGTCCTTGAAATTATAAATTCCATACTTACACGACAGGGTGGCAGGTTATATATGGATATCAGAGAAAAGCTAGGCCTTTCTTATACGCTTGGTTCGTTTTCAGCGCTGGGGATTGACCGAGGGTTTTTTGCATTTTATGTGGCTACAACAAGTGAAAATATAGAAGCGGTTAGGCAGATGCTATTGAAAGGGATTAATTTATTGAAAGCAGAAGGCCCGACAGAAGAGGAACTAAATCACGCGAAAGCGGATTTATTGGGCGGCTATTTTCGTGGGCTGGAAATAAATTCCAAGATGGGGTTTAAAGTGGGCTTAGATGAATTGTATGGCTTAGGGTATAAGGATATCTTTAGATACTCGGACGAAATCCAGTCAATAACCTCCGAAGATGTTATGGAAATCGCAAATAAATATTTCGTTGATTCAAAATTAAATATAATTATAATTTCGCCGAGTTTAGAGAAAAGCACGCTTTTGACAAGCGAGGCAAGATAAGATGATTCGCCAACCTGCAGTTGCAGGACAGTTTTATCCGGGGACAAAAACGGCGCTTCAGAGAGAAGTTGAGAGATATTTATTGAAAGTTGCAGATAAAATTAAAGCTATCGGCGTAATCTCCCCACATGCTGGTTATATCTATTCTGGCGCAGTTGCGGGCGCTACGCTCTCATCTGCTCAGCTTCGCGATACCTGCGTTATTATGGGCCCGAATCACACCGGAGAAGGCAAGCCATTTTCAATTATGGCTGAAGGTATGTGGCACTTGCCCTTGGGCGATTGCGAAATAGATTCCGAGTTGGCAAAATCCATATTAGGTAACTCCTGTTATCTTGAGGATGATGAGAGGGCACATAGATATGAACATTCGATTGAAGTACAGGTTCCTTTTTTACAGGTTTTAAAAGGCGGATTTAAAATCGTCCCTATAGTATTGTCCCATGCCAAACTGGAAGTCTACAAGGCGATCGGCAGAGATATCGCTAAATCTTTGAAGGGTAAATATATGGCTACCTTAATAGCCAGCTCTGATATGACCCATTATGAGCCTCAAGATATCGCAAAGCAAAAGGATGAAAAGGCAATAGATGCAATTTTGAATCTCGATGAAGATGGGTTAATAGCTGCGATTGAGAAATACGATATTTCGATGTGCGGGTATGCGCCTGCTTGTGTTATGTTGGCCGCATCGAAGGAACTGGGCGCAAAAAAGGCCAAGCTCATTAAATATCAAACCAGCGGCGATGTCACCGGCGACTACGATGCGGTTGTGGGCTATGCCGGTGTTGTGGTTTATTAGCGTTACTTGAGTTCACCCAGTTTATAGAGTTGTTTGAACTCAATGAACTCAATAAACTCAAAGAACTCAATAAACTCAAAGAACTCAAGAAAAGGTTGACCTCCTATTTGAGTTGGGGTAATATAATTCTATGGAATTTAATGATAAGATGGGCAATTGGGAAACTGAGGCGGAGCCGGATTTTAATATTTTTATAACTAGTCTGGGGATGCAGGCGATTGTCTTTATGGGGGAGATGTCAAATCCAGTGACGAATGAGACTAAAGTTGAGTTGCCTCGCGCCAAGTATCTTATCGAGACCATAGCGATGATAAAGGATAAGACCGAAGGCAATCTGACGGATGAGGAACGTAAATTAATCGATGATATGCTGTATAGTTTGAGGCTTAAATACGCCCAGAAGGTAAAGTGATAATACTTAGCATAATATTTTTAATCGTGGCCCTTGCCATAATTTTAATCGCCTTGAATTTATTTAAAGAAGTGCACCGGCTCCCCAGAGATATCTCCGCCAGCGTAACTGAGGCTTTGCAAGTG
>CAZUZR010000034.1:0-14757 GCA_964625025.1 uncultured Planctomycetia bacterium
CTTCGCCATCAGAGAAGGTGGACATACAGTAGGCGCTGGAGTCGTATCGGAGATAATAGCGTAACTTATATGCAGGAGCAGGTTATTTTAGAATGCACAGTTTGTAAAAACAGAAATTATTCGTCGACGAAGAATAAGAAGAACGTCCCGGATAGATTAGAATTTAAAAAATTTTGTAAATTTTGCAGAAAGCATACGCCACACAAAGAAATTAAATAATTTTGAATTTTGATATTTGATATTTTTTAGGCCTGTAGCTCTAATTGGTAGAGCAGCGGACTCCAAATCCGTGTGTTGGGGGTTCGAGTCCCTCCAGGCCTGCCAGATTTTTATAGATTAGTTTTGGCAGGTTGTATGGGACTCGAAGGGAGCGAGCGCCAACCTAATGGGAGGAAAAGCAAGCGCCACGATAGTGGTGCGAAGCGTAAGTGAGCGGGTGGCCGAGCCAATCGCCGTGCGACGAATAAGGAGCACAAGCTTGGCGATGGGCGCGAGATAGTGAGCGCCCAGGCGACGATAGTCGACTGAGGGCGCCTTAGTCCCTCCAGGCCTGCCAAGATGGGAAAAAGTTAAAGGCGAATCGTTAATTGAAAATAAAAGTTTAGGCGTTTAGGCAAGGTTCACCCCGTTAGAAATATCTAAAAATGCTGGAAGTGCAGATTCTAACTGGGTTCATAAGGGGCTTGCCCCTTATGCCATGGTGGTTGAAATAAAGATTTTTAAGGGGCAGGCCTCTTTATTTACCCCGCACCCTCTTAACTTTGAAGTAAGAAGAGAAGTTGCTTTACGAAAATGAAATTTATTGAAAAAATAAAAATATTTTTAGGCGAGATTACGACTGAGATGAAGAAGGTCTCGTGGTCGACCCGAAAAGAGTTGCTGGCCTCTACTTGGATTGTAGTAATTTCAGTTGCGATCTTCGCAATAGTTTTAGGGGCATTTGACTTTTTATTTTCAGAATTTATAAGTCGGATTTTGAGGCAGGGGCTTTAATCGAAGATGGCGAAGAGGTGGTATGTAATTCATACGCAGACGGGAACCGAAGAAAAGGTCAAGTCCGCAATTGAGCGGCGGGCTGAAGTGAATAATATGAAGGAACTCATTTCACAAATTTTAATACCAACGGAACAAGTCTCTGAGGTAAAAGAGGGCAAAAAAAAGATTTCGCAGAGGAAGTTTTTCCCAGGCTATGTTCTGATTGAGATGGAATTGACCGATGAGTCTTGGTATCTGGTGAAGAATACGCCGGGCGTTACTGGATTTATTGGCGAGAGGGCTAAGCCCGTAGCGCTTAGAGATGAAGAGGTGCAGACGATATTAAAACAGACTGAAGAGAGAAAAGTTAAACCAACGCCAAAAGTCATATTTGAAAAGGGCGAACCCGTAAGGGTTACTGACGGGCCGTTTACTAATTTTAATGGCGTTATCGAAGAGGTTAATCCCGATAAAGGCAAATTGAAGGTTTCAGTTACCATATTTGGGCGTTCCACGCCTGTAGAGTTGGAATATTGGCAAGTGGAAAAACTTTAAATGGCTAAAAAGGTTACAGCGACAATCAAATTATATTGCCTAGCAGGTCAGGCAAATCCTGCTCCGCCTGTTGGGCCAGCGCTTGGGCAACACGGGGTCAACATAATGGAATTTTGCAAGAAATTTAATGAGATGACGAAGGCGCAAGAGGGCTTGCTTTTGCCCGTCGTAGTTTCAGTATATGAGGATAAATCCTTTAGTTTCATAGTTAAAAGTCCGCCGTGCTCGGTCCTGTTGAAAAGGGCATGCGGGCTTGCTAAGGCATCTGGCACTCCAAATAAGGAAAAGGTTGGCAAAGTCACAAAAGAGCAAGTTATTGAGATAGTGAAAATGAAGTCAAAGGACCTAAACACCGATAATATAGATAATGCGATAAAGGTCGTTGAAGGAACTGCCAGGAGCATGGGCATCGAGATAGAAGGATAAAGATACAAAGTTTAAGATGGATAAGGAAAGCAAGAGAGTGAAATCATTTCAAAGTCTGATAGATAAGTCGAAGGTATATCCTTTAAAAGAGGCGATAGGGATTTTAAAGAAGGCGCCCAAGGTTAAATTTGACGAATCCGTCGATTTATCGATAAAACTCGGTATAGACCCAAAACAGTCAGAGCAGATGGTAAGAGGTACTGTTGTTCTGCCGCATGGCACAGGAAAGACAAAAAGAGTTGCGGCATTTTGTAAAAGCGAGGCACAAAATAAAGCGAAGGAGGCGGGGGCTGATTACATTGGTGCTGAAGATTTAATAGAGAAGGTCTCTGGCGGCTTTTTGGATTTTGATGTAGCGGTTGCGACGCCAGAGATGATGAAGGATTTAAGCAAGCTCGGGAAAGTTTTAGGTCCAAGAGGGCTTATGCCCAACCCAAAAGTAGGCACGGTTACAGAAGATATTGCAAAGGCCATAAGAGAAATTAAGGGCGGAAAGGTCGAGTTTAGAATGGACAAGCTCTCAAATATAAATTTAGCAGTTGGAAAAATCTCCTTCGATGAGAAAGCGATTTATGATAATGCGCTTGCGCTAATTGAAGCGGTCCAACATGCCAGGCCACAATCGGCAAAAGGAAATTTCATAAAGTCGATTTCGATGTCGACGACAATGGGCCCAGGAGTTAAGCTGGATATTTCGAATCTGACGAGAGGATAATGGTATGGAAGGGATGGGGCGCAAGTTCAAAGAATTGATGGTCGATGAAGTGGCAGAGCTCGTTAAGGATAGCCCCTATCTTTTTTTTGTGAATTTTAAAGAATTGCCAGTTTCTAAGGTGGAATCTTTAAGGCGTTTGCTAAAGAAATCCGCATCGGATTTGAAAGTTGTCAAAAATTCGATCCTAAAGTTGGCGTTGAAAAAACGTAAGCTGGAGCCATTATGCGAGTTAGTCGAAAGCTCTTGCGCGGTAACGTTTGGAAGAAATGACCCCATTAAAACATCGAAGATATTATATGATTTCTCAAGGGCAGAGGAAGGATTGACAATAAGGGGCGGATATGTTGATGGCCAGCTTCTATTGGCTGATAAAATAAAAGAGTTGGCGATGTTGCCTTCGCGAGAGGTATTACTTGCGAGGGTCGTCAGCACGATAAAGGCACCTATAAGTGGATTAGTTAATGTATTAAAAGGCAATTTACAGAAGTTGGTTTATGTTTTGGACGCCGTTTCAAAGAAGGAGGAGAAATATGGCAGAGGTAAAAGAGAGGACAGAACTTAGCAAGAAGTTGAACGAGGTCATGAAATCTATTGAGGAGATGAGCGTTTTGGAGCTTTCCACGCTTGTTAAGGCATTGGAGGAGAAGTTCGAAGTGAGCGCGAGCTTGCCGATGGCACAAGCGGCATCGGTTGCGCAAGCGACAGCCGGCGCACCACAAGCTGCGGCTGAGGAGAAAACAACGTTTACTGTCGTATTGGCGGATGTCGGTGCGAATAAGATTCAGGTTATAAAAGAGGTTCGCGCTGTAACGACGCTCGGCTTAAAAGAGGCCAAGGATTTAGTCGATTCGGCGCCTAAAACGATTAAGGAAAATATTCCGAAGGAAGAAGCCGAAAGCATCAAGAAAAAATTAGAGGGCGTCGGCGCTAAAGTCGAACTTAAGTAAAATGAGTCCGCCCGAGGTGGACGAATTTTATTCATGAGTCCCGATTTCAAAGGGACTCATGAATGACGGGTATAAAGAAAATGGCCATTAAAAGAAAAAATTACGCAAAATTAGCAGAACTTTTTGATATGCCCCATCTTCTTGATGTTCAGCTCCGCTCCTTCGAGGATTTTTTACAGTTAGATATCTCGAAGGCGAAGAGGGAGAGGAAGGGTTTGGAAGAGGTATTTTTTGAGTTCTTTCCGATAGAGAGGCCCGATGGAAATTATAAGCTCGAATATGTAAATTATTCTCTGGGGAGGTCCAAATACGATGAGCTTGAATCTTTAAGGCTGGGGATGACTTATGCTGCGCCATTAAAGGTAAAGGTTCGCTTGCGGGGCACGAAAGATATAAAGGAACAGGAGGTCTATTTTGGCGAGTTGCCTTTGATGACCGATACAGGCACCTTTATAATTAACGGCGATGAACGAGTCATCGTGAGCCAATTACATCGTTCCCCTGGAGTATCTTTCGAAGAAGAAGTTCACCCGAATGGAAAAAAACTATTTTCTGCTCGGGTGATTCCCTATAGAGGCGCTTGGATAGAATTTGAATTTGATGTAAACGATTGCATTCATGCAGTAATAGATAGGCGAAGGAAGGTAATAGCGACAGTCCTTCTTCGCGCGTTTGGCTATTCGACCGATAACGATATTTTAGATGCATTCTGTGGCATAGAGGATATTAAATTAGAGAAGAAAGCCGATTTAAAAGATTTAGTTGGAAGCACTATTGCAAGCGATGTAGTTTTAGATGAGCGCAGTGGCAAGACATTAAATCTGAAGTATAGAAAGATATCGAAGGAATTGGTCGATGAGTTATGGGAGAAAAATGGAATTAGGTCTATTCAAATTTTAAAACTTCCCTCCCCAGAAATCTTGAAGACGCTCGAACGCGATCACCTTAAGTCCAGAGATGAAGCGCTAATCGACATTTTTAGAAAACTGCGTCCCGGTGACCCAGCAACGGTTGAATCCGCTCAGGGACTGATAAATAGACTGTTCTACGATTCAAAGAGATACGATTCAGGAAATGTCGGAAGGTATATCATAAATAGAAAAGTGGGTTTAGATTTCCCGCTGACCCAAAGGACGGTTACCCCACAGGACTTAGTCGCAATCATAAAATATTTAATAAAATTGAAAAATGGAGAAGGCCAGATTGACGACATTGACCATTTAGGAAATAGGCGAGTCCGTACAATTGGAGAGCTCCTTCAGAATCAGTTCAGGATTGGTTTAGCGCGCCTCGAGAGGTCCGTCCGCGAGAGGATGTCCATATACGACCTTGAAAATATAATGCCCCACAATTTGATAAATTCAAAATTGGTTTCCAGCGTTATCAGAGATTTCTTCGGTCGGTCTCAGCTTTCCCAATTTATGGATCAGACAAACCCATTAGCAGAGATGACCCATAAGCGCCGCTTAAGCGCTTTAGGACCTGGAGGACTATCTCGCGAGCGTGCGGGATTTGAAGTTCGAGATGTCCATCATTCCCATTATGGGCGGATTTGTCCAATCGAAACTCCAGAGGGTCCAAATATCGGACTTATCGCATCGCTATGCACATATGCACGGGTAAATGAATTTGGATTTATTGAGACCCCATACAGAAAAGTGGAGAAAGGTAAAGCCACTGAAAGAATAGAATACTTATCCGCTGACGTTGAAGACCAGTACATAATTGCGCAAGCGAATGCCAAATTAGATGGACGCGGATATTTTGTTGATGATGAAATATCCTGTCGGTATAGAGGCGATTTCCCAATCGCGCCAAAGGGAAAGGTCGACTATATGGATGTAAGTCCACGACAGCTGGTCTCTATCGCAGCGAGCTTGATACCGTTCTTAGAGCACGATGATGCAAACCGCGCTTTAATGGGTTCTAATATGCAACGCCAGGCAGTCCCATTATTAACGACAGAGCCGCCGTTAATCGCGACCGGAATAGAAGATAGAACCGCAAGGGATTCAGGGGCAGTCCTCCTTGCGCGGGAGGATGGGACAGTCAAGCACGTGCAAGCGGATGAGGTCGTTATTGGAGATAAGACCTATAAGTTACGAAAATTTGCGCGTTCAAATGCAGATACGTGCATAAATCAAAGGCCGATTGTAAAGGTTGGCCAAAAAATTAAAGCAGGCGAAGTTATTGCAGATGGACCAGCGACTTCGCAGGGAGAATTGGCGCTTGGAAAAAATCTCCTCGTCGCCTTTATGCCGTGGCGGGGTTATAACTTCGAAGATGCCATTATTATAAATGAAAAGATAGTAAAGGAAGATGTTTTTACATCAATTCATATTAAGGAGTTTGAGATAGAGGCGCGGGATACCCGCTTGGGCAACGAGGAGATAACGCGCGACATACCGAACGTCAGCGAAGATGCGTTAGGGAATTTAGATGAGCATGGGATTGTGAGGATGGGTGCAGAGGTTGAGCCGGGAGACATTTTAGTTGGAAAGGTTACCCCAAAGAGCGAGACCGAACTTTCCCCAGAGGAGAAATTGCTGCGCGCGATTTTTGGTGAGAAGGCGGGCGATGTGCGAGATGCGTCTTTGACGGTACCGCCGGGGGTTGAAGGCGTTGTAGTTGATGTTAAGGTCTTCAGTAGAAGGGGCGGAAAGGCAAAGACAAAAGAGGAAACGCAAAAGGAAATTTCGCAAATAGAAGGGATTAAAAAACATTATCAAGGCCAAATTCAACATATAAAGAAGGAAAAAGCCCGTAAGTTGGCGAAACTCCTGGTTGGACAAAAAGTAATATCCAGCCTTGTTGATGACGAGACAAGTGAAGTATTGATATCAAAAGATAAGACCATCCGGCAAGCGGACTTAAAGAAGCTGGAAAGGTGCGAGCTTGACAATATTAAGTTGTTGGATAACAAAGAAGTCGAAGATGAAGTAAGGCGTGTGATAAGGGTGCTAAACGACCAAATAGATGAATTGGAGTATGAAGAGGAGCGCGAGATAGATAAGATAAAGCGAGGAGACGAACTTCCCGCAGGGGTGTTAAAGAAAGTAGTCGTTTTAGTAGCGACGAAGAGAAAGGTTCAAGTTGGCGACAAAGTTGCAGGTCGACACGGGAATAAAGGAGTTGTGGCTAGGATAGTGCCTGAAGAGGATATGCCGTATTTGCCGGATGGAACGACGGTAGATATAATATTGAATCCTTTAGGCGTTCCGTCGCGAATGAATGTAGGACAGATTTTAGAGACGCATTTGGGCTGGGCCGCTAAAGTGCTAGGGCTCCATATCGCGTCGTCAGTTTTCGATGGGGCTAAAGAAGAAGAGATTAAAGATGAATTAAAAAAGGCGGGTTTGCCTGAGGGTGGGCAGATTACATTATACGACGGCTTAAGTGGCGAGCCGTTCGATCAGAAAATCACTGTCGGATATATCTATATGATGAAGTTAATCCATCTTGTTGATGAGAAGATTCACGCGCGTTCTATAGGTCCATATTCATTAGTTACCCAGCAACCGCTTGGCGGCAAAGCCCAATTCGGTGGTCAAAGATTTGGAGAGATGGAAGTTTGGGCACTTGAGGCGTATGGGGCTGCTTTTACTCTTCAAGAATTGCTGACGGTAAAATCCGACGATGTCATCGGACGCACAAGGATTTACGAAGCGATTGTAAAAGGAGAGAATGCATTGCAGCCTGGCACCCCAGAGTCGTTTAACGTTTTGGTGAAAGAGCTTCAAAGCCTTTGTTTGGACGTAAGGACGGAGAAAAAGAAATAAGCCCCGTTAGAGATAAAACGCCGAAGGCAACCGTTATATGAATAACTAAGGATATCTCTAATAGGGGAAAGGAACTCGCAATTTTATAAAAATTTAGAGAGGTAATCAGAATTTTTTTAAAATCTCTAACGGGGTAAAATGGTTAAAGAGAATATCTTTCAAAAAGCAAGGGCAGTAAAAGAGGAAGCACAAAGGCCTCGCGAAAGGATGATAGATGAGATTAGCCCATTTGATGCTATAACCATCAAGATAGCATCGTCGGAGGTAATCCGCTCTTGGTCGCGAGGCGAGGTTAAAAAGCCTGAGACGATAAATTATAGGACATTCAAACCCGAAAAGGATGGCTTGTTCTGCGAAAAGATATTCGGACCCACGAAAGATTGGGAGTGTAATTGCGGGAAATATAAGCGAATTAAATACAAAGGCATAATTTGCGATAGATGCGGCGTTGAAGTGACGCTCTCCAAGGTAAGGCGCGAGAGAATGGGGCACATAGAGTTAGCTGTGCCAGTATCGCATATTTGGTTTTTTAAAGCTATGCCGAGCAGAATGGGGGCGTTGTTAGATTTAAATTTAAGGGACTTAGAGAGGGTCTTATATTATGAGGAGTACATCGTCGTCAATCCTGGCGATACCCCACTAAAAAAGCGGCAGCTCTTAACCGAGGAGCAATATCAAGAGGCCGTTGAAAAATACGCGCATAGGTTTGTTGCGAAGATGGGCGCTGAAGCGATAAGGGATTTATTAAAGGAAATAGACTTAGATAAGATGGCCCAGAAGTTACATAATGATTTGAAGAAGGCAAAGGCGGAGCAGTCGCAGAATAAGGCGACGAAGGTTTTAAGGATTGTGGAGACGTTCAGAAAATCTGGTAACAAACCCGAGTCTATGATTATGGAAGTAATTCCGGTATTGCCGCCGGATTTGCGTCCACTGGTGCCGCTTGATGGCGGGAGGTTTGCGACCAGCGATTTAAATGACTTATACAGAAGGGTCATAAATAGAAATAATCGCTTGAAAAAGCTCATCGAACTCAAGGCGCCCGAAATCATTATTAGGAACGAGAAGAGGATGTTGCAAGAAGCGGTCGATGCGCTTTTCGATAACGGGCGGCATGGAAGGGCGGTTTTAGGTCATGGAAATAGGCCACTTAAGTCTTTAAGCGATATGTTAAAAGGAAAACAAGGCAGGTTTAGGCAAAATCTTTTGGGAAAGCGCGTTGACTATTCCGGCAGGTCAGTTATAGTAATAGGGCCGGAGCTGAGGCTTCATCAATGTGGTCTGCCAAAGAAGATGGCGCTGGAGTTATTCGAGCCATTTATAATTAGGAAATTGAGGGAACAAGGTTTTGTCCATACGATAAAGAGCGCCAAGAAGATGGTTGAAAAAGCCCGCCTTGAGGTATGGGATATACTCGATGAGGTTATTAAAGAACATCCTGTTCTATTAAACCGCGCACCAACTCTTCATAGGTTAGGCATTCAGGCCTTTGAGCCAGTTTTGATTGAAGGCAAGGCAATTAGAATTCATCCGTTAGTCTGCACCGCATTTAATGCCGACTTCGATGGTGACCAGATGGCAGTCCACGTTCCACTTTCAATCGAGGCCCAAATGGAATCGAGATTGCTTATGTTATCTGTAAATAACATATTCTCGCCGGCAAATGGAAGTCCTATCACTATCCCAACGCAGGATATCGTTTTAGGATGCTACTATGTTACTAAGGAGAAGGAGAGGGACAAAGGCGAAGGAAAGATATTTAGCGATACGGATGAGCCTTTAATCGCTTATGAAGATAAACAAGTAGGTTTGCATGCAAAGGTCAAAGTAAGAATAAATAACAAATTAATTGATACTACGGTTGGGAGGGTGTTATTCAATAATATCTTCCCAATGGGATTCAAATTTGTTAATGAGACTATGGATAAGTCGAAACTTAGCGATGTCATCATAGATGTCTATAAACAATTCGGCCACGACAGGACCATCCAACTTTTAGATGACTTAAAGAAAATGGGATTTGAAATGGCGACTTTGGCTGGAATTTCTATATCCGTTGATGACCTTAAAATTCCAAAGGAGAAGACCAGATACATTAAGGATGCCCGAGAAGAAGTGCTAACCGTTGAAGATCAATATAGAAAAGGCCTAATCACAGATGGCGAGAGGTACAACAAGGTCATCGATATTTGGACATATACGACCGATAAGATATCAGATATGATCTTTGATGAATTGGACCCGTTTAATCCGATACTTATGATGGCGGACTCTGGTGCGCGTGGCTCGAAACAACAGATAAGACAGCTTGCCGGGATGAGGGGTTTGATGGCAAAGCCGTCTGGCGAAATTATCGAAAGGCCCATAACCGCTAATTTCCGGGAAGGCTTAACCGTTTTGGAATACTTTATTTCGACGCATGGCGCGAGGAAGGGGTTGGCCGATACCGCCCTTAAAACTGCAGATTCAGGGTATTTAACCCGTAGGCTCGTCGATGTAGCGCAGGATGTAATTATTAACGAAGGTGATTGCGGCACCTTAAATGGTATTTTTGTAAGCGCCATAATAGAGGGAGACGAAATTGTGGTTCCATTGAAGGAGAGGATTATCGGAAGGGTCGCCTTAGATAATATCGTTGATATAATAACCGATGAGGTTATCGTTAAATCTGGCGAGGAGATTAATGAAGATGCAGCACAGCGGATTGAACAGACAGGGGTAGAAAGGATAAGGATTAGGTCTGTTTTAACCTGTGAGGCTAAGCACGGAGTTTGCGCTAAATGTTATGGCCGCAATTTAGCAACTGGCAAACTGGTCGAATTAGGAGAGGCAATAGGAATTATTGCAGCTCAATCGATCGGCGAGCCGGGGACGCAGCTTACGATGAGGACATTCCACATAGGTGGCACTGCGTATAGGGTCGTAGAGCAATCGTTCATCAAGGCGAAGAATAAAGGCATAGTTAAATATCATAATTTAAGGGTAGCGAAGAAGGAAAAGGGCTACGTTGTGCTTAATAGAAACGGCCAAGTCTCAGTTAACAACGAAGCAGGTCGAGAATTAGAAAGGTATCCCGTTCCGCACGGCGCAATATTAACTATCGAAGAGAATAAAAAGGTCCCCAAAGATGAAATCTTTGTCAAGTGGGATCCGTATACATTGCCTATACTTACTGAGGTAACAGGCAAGGTTCGTTATGAGGATATCAAAGAAGGCGTCACGATGAGGGAAGAGGTTGATACGGATACGGGATTGACCGATAGGGTTGTCATAGAGCATAAAGGCGAATATCATCCGCAACTTATTATTTTAGATAATAAAGACGAGGTATTGGCGATATATCCAATTCCTGCCGGTGCTCATATTGTAATAAAAGATGGGCAGAAGGTTTCAGCAGGCGATTTGATTGCGAAGACGCCTCGAAAGATAATCAAGACGAAAGATATCACAGGTGGTTTACCACGAGTTGCGGAATTGGTTGAGGCGCGTAGGCCAAAAGATCCAGCGATTATAAGCGAAATTGATGGCGTTGTCGAATTTGGCCCATCCAAAAAAGGCCAGACGAGCGTAATTATAAAAAGCCCAACGGGGATGAAGAAGGAGTATGTCATTGCGCATGGTAAGCATTTGAACGTCTATAAGGGCGATAGAGTTATCGCGGGGCAACAACTCATAGACGGGCCGGTTGATCCTAAAGATATATTGCGAGTCTCAGGCGATAAAAAATTACAGGAATATTTGGTCAATGAGATACAAGAGGTTTATAGATTTCAGGGCGTCAAGATCAATGATAAACACATCGAGGTTATTGTTCGGCAGATGTTGAAGAAAGTAAGGATAGACGATTCAGGCGATAGCGATTTTCTCGTTGGGATGCAAGTGGATAAATTTAGATTTAGAGAAGAGAACGAGCGCATAAAGAAGAAAGGTGGAAAGCCTGCGAGCGCAACATCAATTTTGCTTGGGATAACAAAAGCAGCGCTTTCTACGGATAGTTTCATTTCTGCTGCGAGTTTTCAAGAGACAACTCGAGTTTTGACCGACGCGGCTGCCAGCGGCAAACGAGATGAGTTACGTGGACTTAAAGAGAATGTTATTATGGGACATTTAATCCCTGCAGGAACCGGGTTTGAGGCGCACAGAGATGTAGAGGTTGCGAAGAACCTGTAGTTTTAAGGAGAGAAAATGCCAACTATTGCACAATTAATAAGGTTGGGAAGGGAACGAAAGAGAAGGCGAACAAAATCTCCCGCCTTAAGAAGATGTCCGCAAAAACGTGGAGTTTGTTTGCAAGTTAAAACTATGACGCCGAAAAAGCCTAATTCCGCATTGAGGAAAATCGCAAGGGTTAGGCTCACAAATGGTGTAGAAGTTACTGCTTATATCCCCGGCGAAGGGCATAATTTACAGGAGCACTCCATCGTTTTGGTCCGTGGTGGGAAGGTTAAAGATTTGCCCGGAGTTAGATATCATATCGTTCGCGGTACGTTGGATACCGCAGGCGTTACTCAACGGAAAAAATCCAGATCGAAATACGGGGCGAAGATGCCCAAGTAAGGGTGGCCAATATGTTCTATTGCAAAATAAATAATGTTTGCATTGATTACACAGATTTTGAAAGCAGATTACACAGATTGACCTGCAAAAGACTTATCTGTGTAATCTAATCCTTAATCGGTGTAATCATACCTTTATTTAGTTGACGAGGTAAAGATGAGAAGAGGAAGAGCCGAGGAGCGAGAGCCATTACCAGATCCGAAATATAAATCGAAAGTCGTTTCGAAGTTTATTAATATGGTGATGGAGCGAGGTAAGAAGTCAGTTGCGGAAAAGATAGTATATTCCGCTTTTGATGTAGCCGCGAAAAAAGTTGGGAAAGAACCACTTGAAGTTTTTCAAAAAGCCCTAGATAATGCTAGGCCTCTTGTGGAATTAAAGTCCAGAAGAGTTGGCGGAGCTACTTATCAGGTTCCGGTTGAGGTTCGACAAGATAGAGGTATATCCATTGCGATGAGATGGCTCAGAGATTACGCAAAGTCACGCAAAGGAAAGCCAATGGTTGAAAAATTGGCAAATGAAATAGCAGATGCCTATAAAGGCGAGGGCCCCGCAGTTAAAAAACGCGAAGATACTCATAAGATGGCTGAGGCGAACAAGGCATTTAGTCATTTTAGATGGTAATCATGAAATATGGCACCAAAATCACAATTTGTATTAGATGAGTTAAATATGACAAGGCAGTATTCTTTAGAAAAGACTAGAAATATTGGCATAATCGCTCACATCGATGCGGGCAAGACTACAACTACAGAGAGGGTCCTTTTTTATACAGGCAGGGTCCACAAAATCGGAGAGGTCGATGAGGGGACCGCGACGATGGACTGGATGGTTCAGGAGCAAGAGCGTGGCATCACTATAACCGCAGCGTGCACGACTTGTTTCTGGCAAGACACGCTCATTAATATCATAGATACACCTGGCCACGTCGATTTTACTGTCGAAGTGGAGCGGTCGCTAAAGGTCTTAGATGGTGCTGTAGTCGTATTTTGTGCGGTTGGCGGCGTTGAGCCACAATCGGAGACGGTCTGGCGACAAGCGGATAGATATAAAGTTCCCCGCATCGCTTATATTAATAAAATGGACAGGGTAGGAAGCGATTTCTTTGGAACCGTAAAGCAGATCGAGGAGAGGCTCGGGGCGGTTGCTGTGCCGATTCAAATTCCTTATGGGACAGAAGATAATTTTAAGGGCTCAATAGATTTGATTGAAATGAAGGCGATTAAATTTGAGGATGAACTTGAAACTGATTTTGAAGTGCAGGATATCCCCAACGATTTGGTTTCGATGGCGAAGAAATATCATATGAATATGATAGAAAAATTAGCTGAAGTGGACGATGTGATTATGGAGAAGTTCGTGCACGGCGAGCATATAAAGGCTAAAGAAGTTACAGAGGCATTGAGGAGGGCAACGGTAAAAAATACCTTGGTGCCGGTACTTTGCGGTTCGTCTTTTAAAAATAAGGGAATTCAGCCACTTTTGGATGCGATTTGTGATTATCTTCCAAGCCCATTGGATATTCCGCCGATGAAAGGGCTAAATCCATTAACCGGCCATCACGAGGAGAGGAAGGCCTCTGACGAAGAGCATTTTAGCGCGTTGGTTTTTAAGATTATGTCTGACCCATATGTCGGCAAGTTGACATATTTTAGAGTATATTCCGGCGTTTTGGAGTCGGGCACATATGTTTATAATGTAAATAAGGAGCTGAAGGAACGAATTGGAAAATTAGTCAGGATGCATGCGAACAAACAAGAGATAGTAGATAAGGTTTACGCTGGAGATATAGTGGCAGCAGTTGGATTAAAGGAGACGAAGACCGGCGATACCATTTGTGACGAGGACCATCCGATAATATTAGAGTCGATGCATTTTCCTGAGCCTGTCGTTTCCTTGGCAATTGAGCCGACGACAAAAGCCGACCAAGATAGATTGGGAATGGTCTTAAATAAATTTCAGGAAGAGGACCCATCTTTTAAAGTTGCTTATAACGAAGAGACGGGACAGACCATCATTTCTGGAATGGGCGAATTACACTTGGAGATCCTCGTCGATAGAATGCTAAGAGAATTTAGGGTTGAAGCGAATGTTGGAAAGCCCCAGGTCGCATATAAAGAGACTATAAGAAAAATGGTTCGAAGTGCGGGTAAGTTTATACATCAAACTGGTGGGCGCGGCCAATACGGCCATGTAGTTTTCGAGATGGAACCGGGCGAGCCTCATTCAGGAATTATATTTATCAGCAAAATCGTAGGTGGGGCAATACCAAAAGAGTATATCCCAGCTGTAAAAAATGGCGTTACGCTTGCGTCAAAGAATGGAGTGCTTGCAGGTTATCCCGTTATGGATGTAAAGGTGACTTTAGTGGATGGCACTTATCATGAGGTAGATTCTTCCGAGATAGCTTTTAAAACCGCAGCTTCCATCGCATTTGCCGAAGGTTTAAGACAAGGCGGTTCAGTTCTGCTTGAGCCGATTATGGAACTTGAAGTAACCACCCCCGACGAATTTTTAGGGCAGGTGATAGGAGACCTAAATTCCCGTCGAGCAAAGATAGAATCTATAAAACAGAGAGCAAATGTCAAAGTCATTTCTGGTTTTGTCCCGTTAGCTGAGATGTTCGGATATGCATCAGCCCTTCGTTCGCTTACGCAAGGGCGCGCTACATATACAATGGAACCTTCATATTGTGCAGAGGTTCCAAAGCAGATAGCGGAAAAGATAATTTCCGCTCAAGGCAAAGTAACCCAAAAAAGGAGGTAATATCCCATGGCTAAGGAAAAGTTCATCCGAACTAAAC
>CAZUZR010000035.1:0-14376 GCA_964625025.1 uncultured Planctomycetia bacterium
CGATAATTTCTATTTCTTTCCTCGTCCTTTTCTTCGGCATATTTTATTTGCAGATAATAAGATGGCCTTTATATCACGAGTTATCTAAAAAGAACCACATAAGACTAGTTCCCCTTGAGGGCCTGCGCGGAACTATCTATGATAGAAATGGCTTGCCCCTTGTAGATAATCGGCTCTCGTTCGATGTAATAGCCTTTCCGCAGGAGATAGAAGATGAAGATAAAACATTCGCTCGCTTAGCCAAAGTAATTGGCATCTCGAAGGAGGATATAGAGGCGATTATGGAGGCGGAATATCAAGCGCCGTTTGCTCCAATTACGATAGCTAGAGATATAGATAAGGAAAAAGCATTTATTTTAGAGGAGACGAAGCAGGATATCCCCGGGGTGTTAGTTCAACCTAGGTCTTTAAGGTGGTACATCTATGACGAAAGGGCATCGCATTTTATCGGATATTTAAGCCTGATTAATAGAGAGGAATTGGGACGCCTTAGAGATTATGGTTATACATTTAGGGATTTGGTTGGGCGCTCTGGCGTTGAGCGAATCTACGATAGATTTTTAAAAGGAGAAGGCGGTGGGATGCAGCTGGAAGTCGATAGCGTCGGCAGGCTCGTAAAGACATTGGGGACTAAACTGCCGAAAAAGGGCAGGGATATCACATTGACTATAGACGCAAAATTGCAGTCGCGCGTCTTTGAACTTTTGTCTGGCAATAAGGGCGCAATAGTTGTAATGGACCCCCATAATGGAGAAATTTTAGCGATGTCGTCCAGCCCCTCGTTTGACCCGAACCTTTTTACAGAGCCAAATAAAAACGAAGCAGCACTGAGCCTTTTAAAGGTCGGCTCGCACCCAATGATTAATCGTGCAATAAATGGACAGTATCCGCCAGGCTCGACCTTTAAAATAATACTCGCTGCGGCAGGACTTGAGACCAAGAAGATTAACGAAAACACCACATTTAATTGTACAGGAAAATTTTGGGTTGGAAATATTGAATTTGATTGTTGGAAAGAGGGCGGGCATGGACCACAAAATTTGCACGAAGCGCTAATACATTCTTGTAACATCTATTTTTATAATTTAGGACGAAGGTTAGGTCCGGAGATTTTAGCTGAATATTCGCATAAATTTGGGTTAGGAAAATCCACGGGAATAGATTTAGTCGGCGAAGGCAAGGGCTTCGTCCCTACCATTAGGTGGAAGAGGACGGCCAAAGGTGAAAATTGGTATGAGGGAGAGACCGTTAATTATTCAATTGGACAGGGCTATCTTTCAGTCACGCCTTTACAGATGGCTGAAGTGATTTCAATTTACGCAACGGGCGGAAATATGCCCAGGCCACATCTTATTAAAAAATTAGGCGATGTTAGGATTGCCACGCCTAAGCCAAAGACAGCGAACATATCTAAGGATGCTTTAAAAGTAATAAATGATGCGCTAAGACAAGTTGTAGATTCAGATGCGGGTACGGGACAAAAGGCAAGAGTCGAAGGCGTTAAGATAGCAGCTAAAACTGGAACGGCTCAAAATCCACAAGGTGAACCTCATGCCTGGTTTGTAGGTTATGCGCCTGCGGATAATCCGAAAATTGCCTTCGTCGTCTTAATTGAACATGGCGGGAAAGGAGGCCTTGCCGCCGCGGATTTATCGAAGCAAATTTTGGAATTCATCAGGGACAGCACCGATATTTTTAAAAAGGGCGACGAAAAAATCTATTTTTAATCGGTGTGAACAGAGGTCGCCGATGTAATTTTGACAGTTTTTCAGAGACTTCTAAAAGGCACTTAATTAAAATGAAATTACCCTTGAAACTGAAAGGCGAATTCGATTACGGGCTTATATTAATTGTGCTAGTCATTCTAATAATGGGGCTTACCTTTCTCTATAGCGCTTCGTATCAAAAATATATCCTCTCAAATATAAATCTTCCATTAAGGCAATTACATTGGGCCGTATTAGGCATAGCGCTTGCCTTTATATCCTTTAAAATAGGATATCAGAGGTTAATAGATTTTGGGTATCATCTTTTTATTTTAAATATTTTACTTTTGATTTTAGTGCTGATAATCGGAGACGTAAAATATGGCGCGAGGAGATGGCTTGAGATTGGCTCATTTGCCTTTCAACCTTCGGAGTTTGCTAAGGTTACGTTTGTTATTGCGCTCGCAAAATACTTAGGCGACGTTAAAGAGAATATAACTAAGCCAAGGACGCTCGTCGTGCCATTGGTTATGGCAGCGGTTCCTATAGCGTTGATATTTAAGGAGCCCGACCTTGGGACGGCTCTAATCTTTATTCCAATTTTGTTTGTTATGCTCTTAATCTTCGGCGCAAGGATTAAGCATATTCTATGGCTATTGGGCGCTGGGCTTGTTTGCGTTCCTTTTGTGTGGCTATTCCTTAAAGGTTATCAGAAGGCGCGGCTTTTAGTTTTTTTAAATCCCAATTTAGACCCGTTAGGTGCGGGCTATACCATCATACAATCGAAGATAGCGATAGGTTCTGGCGGTTTATTCGGAAAGGGCTGGTTGAGCGGAACCCAAAATCAATTGAATTTCCTGCCGGAGCGGCATACAGATTTTATCTTCTCCGTCGTCGGCGAGGAGTGGGGCTTCATCGGCTGTGCCTTGCTCTTATTGCTATATTATAAATTTTTGAACGGTGGGATTCTGATCGCTGAAACCACAAGCGATATATATGGTAAATCCCTCGCCTATGGTTTAGTAACTATATTTGCGGCACATATAATAGTGAACATTGGGATGGTATGTGGGCTTATGCCTGTGGTTGGACTGCCGCTTCCCTTCCTGACCTACGGCGGCTCTTTTTTGATATCGTCTTTAATCTCAGTTGGAATTTTAGAGAATATAAAATTCAAGCGAAAGGTGTTCTAGAGTCAATGAGTTATGAGATGTGAGTAATGAGATGTACAATATCAACGAAGATATTTTACTAAAAGTCAGCAAACCCGCTAGATATATCGGCGGAGAGATAAACAGCGTTATAAAGGAGGACAAGGCCGTTAAGTGCAAGGTGGCGCTCTGCTTTACGGATATCTACGATATCGGGATGAGCCATTTAGGTTTAAAGATACTATATTCTATTTTAAATGAGAGGCAAGATGTAGCCTGCGAGCGCGCCTTCGCCCCTTGGCATGATATGGAAAATATAATGAGGCAGAAGGCAATTCCATTATTTACATTGGAGACAAAAAGGCCGCTAAGCGAATTTGACATCGTTGGATTTTCACTTCAATACGAATTGTGTTACACAAATGTATTGAATATACTTGACCTCGCGGGCATCCCCATTTTTTCGTTCCAGCGCAATGAGTCGCATCCCTTGGTTATCGGCGGAGGTCCGTGCGCATTTAACCCCGAGCCCTTGGCGGAATTTTTCGATTGTTTTGTAATCGGCGATGGGGAGGAAGTAATTTTGGAGTTAGTCGATATATTTATAGAATATAAAGCAAAGGGCAAAAGCAAAAGCGAACTATTAGAGCAGCTGGCGAATTTAGGTGGGGTTTATGTCCCAGCTTTCCCGAGGCGGGTTAAAAAGCGAGCGGTCCTTAATTTGGACGATGCGCCTTATCCGCTCAAGCCCGTAGTGCCATATATCGAAATAGTTCACGACAGGATGCAGTTAGAGGTTATGCGCGGCTGCCGCAGGAAATGTAGATTCTGTCGGGCTGAAGTTATCTATCGCCCCAACAGGGAGCGTTCGGTAGAAAAACTTACATCCCTTGCAAAACGGCTTTATGAGAATACCGGCTATGATGAGGTCTCGTTGATTTCACTTTCCTCTGGAGACCATTCGCGAATAATGGAAATCGTCTCCTCGCTAAAAGATGTTTTTAAAGACAAGGGCATCAGCATCTCATTGCCCTCACTTAGAGCAGAAGATTTGATTACGAGGTTTCCGCTAGAAATCACATCCGGCAGGCGCACCGGCCTTACATTTGCGCCAGAGGTCGGCAGCGAGAAGATGAGGAAGATAATAAATAAAGATATATCAGTTGAGGCGCTGAAGGGGTGTGCTTATCAGGCGTTTAAAAATGGCTGGCGAAGGCTCAAATTATATTTTATGATTGGACTGCCACAAGAGGATTATAGCGATTTGGATGCGATAGTTAATTTGGCAAAGGAGATTTCCGAGGTTAAGATAAAAATTGACGGCAAACCCGCTAATATAAATGCCTCGGTATCAGTTTTTGTTCCGAAGCCGCATACGCAATTTGAGCGCGCTGCTATGCTTCCGATCGAGGAGATTAAGATAAGGCAGGACTATATAAGACAGAGGGCAATGGGTTCAAAGGTTAAGTTTAGTTTTCATAACGCGAAGACGAGTTATATAGAGGCGGCTTTATCTCGCGCAGATGAGAAGCTGGGCGTTTGTATTTATAACGCATGGAAGAGGGGTTGCAAATTCGATAGTTGGAGCGATGGTTTTAATTATGAAAAATGGATGGCGGCATTTAAGGAGGCAGATATCGACGCTGATTTTTATGCGCTGAGGGAGCGAGGAACAGAAGAGATTTTGCCTTGGGACTTTATCGAGGTCTCTTAAAAATGATTACAGGCCCGCCTGCCGGTGAGCCAGGGATTTTAAAAAACCGATTACACAGATTAAAGCTTTTATCTGTGTAATCCGCGCCTTCTAATCTGTTGTAATCATAAAATAGGTTTGACACATAATTAGGTTAAGTGTATACTCTTTAATAAAAAGATAGAAGGGAGATGATTTAGATGGCAAGTTTTTTAAAAAAGATGTCGCTGGTTTCTGCCGGCCTTCGTTACAAGATGATGATTGCCTTTGTTCTTATGTCAGTGATTCCGCTTTCTATATGCGTCTGGCTCGCCACAAATTATGTCTTCAAATATGAAAATATTATTTGGGATATATCCGAGGTGCTTATTATTACCCTTGGGATTTCATTGCTTGGATTCAAGGTTTTCAAAGATATCGTTGCCCCTATCGTCGATATCGCATACCAGGCCAAGGTCATCGCGAAGGGCGATTTATCTCGCCAGATAGAGGTTAAAGGGGAAGATGAGATTGGGGAACTGGGCACTACTTTGAATATCCTCAGTCGCCGAATAAAGGAGAATATGGATGAGCTTAAATCCTATGGCGAGCGAACGAAAGATATCAACATAGAGATAAGCAAGAAGGTTTTGGCCTTATCCGGTTTGCTGCAAATCGGCAACTTCATCTCAGAGGCTTTGCCATTAGGTCAAATTTTAAATATGATCGTTGATAAGTTAGCGCGTTTGGATGAGGAGAACGTTGCCTTTTTGATGTTGGTCGAAGGTAAAGATTCCTTGACAATGAACGCCAATTATAACTTGAAAAAAGAGGAACTCAAGTCCCTTAGATTGAAGGTGGGAGTTGGCCTGCTCGGAAAGGCGATCTCAGAAACGAAGACCACGATCTTAGATAGGCGCTCAAAACCGACTAAGGATTCCGATGAATTCTCCAAGATGTTTGAACTGAAAAACTCTATTTTTTCGCCCATCCTTGTCCGCGGAAGCAGCATCGGCATCTTGTGTGTTGGCAACGATAAACCTGATTATGAATTTAGAGAGGACGATATAGAATTGGTGAAATTATTTTCTAAACAGACTGCCATCGCCATAGAAAATGAGGAATTAATGAAGAGGGCGAAGGAGTTGGCGATAAAAGATGAATTAACTGGCCTCTTTAATGAGAAGTTTATTTATAGTCGCCTGGAGGAAGAGATAAAACGGGCTGTGTTTTATCAACGGCCGTGCTCATTTGCAATTTTTAATGTGGATGATTTTAAGGCCTATCACAACGCAAACGGTGAATTGGCATCTGAGGAGACAATAAAGAAGATAGGCAAGATAATAGAAGCCAATGTAACAGAGGTCGATAAGGTCGGAAGGTTAAGCGGTGACGAATTTGTTGTGGTCTTCCCCGAAAAGAATAAAAGGCAAGCCCATTCATTAGCTGAGGCGTTACGACAACGCATAGAAGCGCTCGGCATAATTGGGGGAGAAGGCTATCCCAGAAAGTTCCTCACAGTCAGTGGCGGCGTAAGTGAAAATCCCATAGATGGCGCTTCAGCCGACGATTTAATTAAGAAGGGCAGAACTTGTTTGAACGAAGCAAAACTTCGCGGGAAGAATGTAGTGGTGTCATAAAAATCAAATATCAAAATTTAGATATTCGAATTTAGGATTTATTTTATTTTGGATTTCAAAGAAGGAGGAAATATGGTACAGATTGAAGCCCTGTTACGATTGATGGTACAGAAGAATGCGTCAGATTTGCATATCTCTGTGTATTCGCCACCGCATTTAAGGATAGACGAAAAGTTAGTTCCAACCGAATATGCGCCCTTGACGCCAGATGAGTCGAAGAGGTTGACTTATAGCATGTTAAAGCCGCAACAAATAGAAAAATTTGAGCGAGGGCTTGAGTTGGATGTATCGTTTGGAATAGAGGAGCTTGGACGTTTTAGGGTGAATACATTTCTACAGCGGGGAGTGGTTGGTGCAGCTGTTAGGTTGCTTCCTCTGCACATTATGAGCTTTGAGGAATGCGGTTTGCCGATAAAGGTAGTTAATGATTTGTGTAAAAAACCAAAGGGATTGGTGCTGGTGACCGGCGCTACCGGAAGTGGAAAGTCAACGACTTTAGCGGCGATGGTCGATAAGATAAACTTAGAGAGAAATTGCCACATCGTAATAATTGAGGACCCGATAGAATATGTCCATAAAAATAAAAAGGCGCTTGTCGACCAACGAGAAGTAGGTGCAGACACTCAGTCGTTTGCGCAGGCATTAAAGCACATTTTAAGGCAGGACCCGAATGTAATTTTAATCGGCGAGATGCGCGACCTTGAGACGATAGAGGCCGCCCTGAATATTGCTGAGACAGGACATCTGGTGCTCTCGACGCTTCACACTTCTGACGCGGTTCAGACCATCAATAGGATTATAGATGTCTTCCCGGCGTATAAACAACAACAGGTAAGGATTCAGCTTTCTTTTGTATTGCTCGGCGTCTTGGCACAACAGTTAATCCCGCGAGCCACAGGTCGTGGAAGGGCCCTTGCCACCGAGATTTTAATTGCGACTCCTGCTGTTCGAAGTCTTATCCGGGAGGCAAAGACACACCAGTTATATTCGGTAATACAGACGAGCCAAAAAGAGGGAATGAAGACAATGAACCTGTCGCTATTCGAGTTATATTCGCATAGATTAGTAACCTATGACGACGCAATTTCAAGGAGCACAGACCCCGAAGACTTGGATAGGTTATTCAAAAAATAGAGCAAGGATGATATGATACCTCCACGACGCGTAACAATAAAGACGATAGGGCAACTGCTCCTTGAAAAAGGAATAATAAAACAAGCGCAGTTGGACGAGGCCCTGAAGATCCAGAAGGAAAAGGGCGGGCTTTTAGGGCAGATTTTGGCTAGTTTAGGTTATGTTACTGAGGAGCAGATAGCGCAGGTAATTACAATACAATATGGTTTTCCATATCTTCCGCTTTCGAATTATGAGATTGATGAAGGAGTAATTAAATTGATTCCCGAGAACGTCGCACGGCAGTATTGTCTCATACCAATAGATAAGATTGGAAATACGGTTACTATTGCGATGGCAGACCCACTTAACGCGCAGGCGATTGAAGATATAGAAGTTGTAACAAGTTCTTCGGTTCAGTTATTTGTTTCAACAGCGACGGACATCAAAAAAGCGATAGATAAATATTATAAAAAATAAAGTGGCAAAATTTTAAAAATCCTAAATCCAAAATCCTAAACTCTAAACATTTAGAGTTTTCGCTTAAATTTACAAAGGGAGAGATGAATGCCCTTAGGGATTAAAGAACAGCTAAGCGAAATATTGATAAAAAAAGGAATCCTTACACGTGAAAAATTAAATCAGGCACTTAATGTCCAGAAGGAAAAAGGAGGGGCATTAGGGAATATTTTAGTTTCGCTTGGGTACATCGGCCAGAATGAATTGCTGGCGATTTTAAGCCAGGAGTTAGGAATCCCATCCATCTCGCTTTCCAAATATAAGATTGACCCAGATATCGCAAAGGTCATCCCCCAAAAGGTTGCTGCGCATTATCAGATAATGCCCATCTCTAAAATCGGAAATGTCTTGACCGTTGCCATGGCCGATCCGTTAAATGTCTTCGCCATGGATGATATAAAACAGTTGACGGGCTTAGAGGTCGTTCCAATTATAACGACGCAGGGGGATGTGCAAGCCGCAATAGAAAAATACTATGGCAGCGCCGTCGCTGCGACGATTGAAAAATTGGCTAAAGAGACGTTACCCGAGATTGGCATCGCAAAGGAGAAACAGGAGGATGTCGAGATAATCGATTTAAAGAGGGTTGTGCAGGAGACGCCGATCGTTAAACTCACAGATGCGGTTGTGTTAGATGGCACAAAGGCGAGGGCGAGCGATATATTGATTGAGCCGATGGAGGACTGCCTGCGAATAAGGTATAAGATAGACGGCGTATTCCAGGAGGCGCAAACTTTGCCAAGGCCTATGAGCGCCGGAATAGTTTCGAGGATTAAGGTAATGTCTAATTTAGATATCGCTGAAAGACGCCTGCCGCAGGACGGCAGATTTAAGATTAAGATTCAAAATAGGGAAGTGGATTTTAGAGTTTCAACTGTGCCCTCAGCGCTGGGCGAAAAGGTGGCGCTTCGAATCTTGGATAAGTCGCAGGTGATGTTGGATATAGATAAATTAGGATTTGAACCAGAGCCGCTCGAAGAACTTAAAAAGGCAGCGCAGCGTCCGTACGGGATGATTTTAGCATGTGGGCCTGCAGGCTCCGGGAAGACGACTACTTTATATTCCATATTGAAATTCATCGATACGCCTACGAAAAATTTTGTTACCGTTGAGGATCCGGTGGAATATCTTTTATCTGGAATAAATCAAGTTAATGTAAATCCGGATGCAGGACTTACTTTTGCAGCTGCGCTTCGTTCCATCTTAAGGCAGGACCCAAATGTCATTATGGTTGGAGAAATAAGAGATGTCGAAACAGCAGATATCGCAATAAAGGCGGCATTAACAGGTCATTTAGTTTTAAGCACATTACACACAAACACAGCGGTAGGCGCCATCATGAGATTGCTGAATATCAAAGTGGAGCCTTTTCTTATCAGTTCTTCAGTAATTCTGGTTGCGGCAGAGAGGCTGGTCAGGAGGGTATGTCAAAATTGCAAAGAGCCATATGAAATACCCAAAGCAGTTTTGGAGAGGTTGAAATTAAAACTTCCATCGAGCGAAGTGAGATTCTATCAGGGAAAAGGTTGTGCGAGTTGTCATAAAACAGGCTTTAGAGGCAGGGTGGGCTTGATAGAGGCCTTGACCTTGAATTCGGAATTGAAGGAGTTGATAGCTACGCGCGCGCGCGAAAATCAAATCTTCGAGGCCGCCCGCAGAGCTGGATTTATTACCTTGAGGGAATGCGGGTTAAGAAAAGTCTTCGATGGCACGACAACGCTGGAGGAGGTTCTACGCGTTACTATGGGAGAGCAGGATTAAAAAAGATGCGCAAGACCTTCAGGGATAGGATTACAGAGGCACTAATCGATAAGGGCTGGATATCTAAGAAAAAGCTCGATGAGGCAATTAGAATACAACGCGAAAAAGGTGGAAGCTTAAGCAAGATATTGACCGCACAAGGGTTGATAGCAGAGAATGATTTGCTTACGATTTTTAGCCAGGAGTTAAACGTTCCTCCAATAATTCTCTCGAAGTACAAAATAGATAGCGAACTTATCTCTTTGGTCCCAGAGAGGATAGCTCGGCTCTATCATGTTATACCGGTATCTAAGATCGGCAATAGGATGACGGTTGCGATGTCAGACCCCTTGGATATATTCGCGCTGGACGATTTAAAGATTTTGACCAAATACGAAATAGACCCTATTATAGCGACTGATAAGGATATCGAAGAGGCAATCTCTAACTATTATGGAATGGCGGAATCGTCGATAAAGCAGATTATGCAGTCTGTAGAGGCAGAAGAATATGAGGTTATATCGGCCGAGGCGGAAGAGAAGCACGATGTATCTGCTTTGGCAATCGAAAGCCAAAAGGCACCTATCCTCAAAATGGTAGATTTAATTGTGAGCGAGGCCCTAAAAAGGAGGGCCTCAGATATTCACATAGAGCCCGCCGAAAAAGATTTGAAGGTTCGCTATCGCATAGATGGAGTATTACACGAATTTTCGCATTTGCCGAAGGCGAATCAAAATGCGGTCTTAACGAGGCTCAAGATAATGTCCGGCCTAGATATTACAAAATGGCGGGTACCTCAAGATGGCAGATTTAGAGTCAAAATGGAGGACCGCGAAATAGATTTCAGGGTTTCGGTCCTTCCCATTTCCCATGGAGAGAAGGTGGTTTTACGGGTCTTGGATAAGTCGAGCATAACGATAGGGTTGGAGAAGTTGGGCTTCCTGCCGGGGCCTTTAGCCGAATTGAATGAAGCCATAGTCAAGCCTTATGGAATGTTTCTTGTGACCGGCCCAACAGGAAGCGGCAAATCAACGACTTTGTATTCAATTTTGAACATCCTCAATACGCCAGAAAAAAACATCGTCACAATCGAGGACCCTATCGAATATCAAGTTCGGGGGATAACGCAGGTTCAAGTAAAGCCGGAGATTGGGCTGACTTTCGCGAGTGGCTTACGCGCATTTTTACGCCAAGCACCTGATATCGTTATGGTGGGCGAGATTCGAGATTTTGAGACTGCAGATATAGCGGTAAAGGCTGCCCTTACCGGACAGATACTTTTATCCACGCTTCATACAAACGATGCGCCCAGCGCTATAACCCGATTGATAGATATGGAAGTTGAACCTTTTTTAGTCGCATCCAGTTTAATCTTTGTCTGCGCCCAGAGGTTGATGCGCAGAATTTGCGATGATTGTAAAGAGCCCGCGAAAGTCCCTCAGGAGATATTAGAGGTAATCGGTTTTAAGGCAAAAGAGAAAGTTACCTTTTATAAAGGAAAGGGATGTAGCAAATGTAATGGAAAGGGTTACTATGGCAGGTTTGGGATTTTGGAGGTTTTAACCATCGATGATGCGATAAAGGAGATGATACTCGAGCGCATTCATAGCGATAAGATAAAGGAGTATGCGGTATCGAAGAGGTCTATGATTACTTTGCGCGATGCTGCGTTGGAGAATTTGACGATGGGCAATACTACGGTGGAGGAAGTTTTAAGGGTGACCGCAGGGGAGTGATAAGTTGCCAGTATTTAAATATGTAGCAAAAGATAAAGATGGCAAAACTGTGACAGGTTCTTTAGAGGCGATAAGCACTTCGGATTCAATTGAGAGCCTTCGCAAACGCGACCTGATAATAATCACGCTTGAAGAGAAAAGGGCAGGGGCTAAAGCGGTAACCGCCGGAAAGGAGAAGGTAAAATTAGATGACCTGGTGGTATTTTCAAGGCAACTTGCCACTTTAGTAGATGCTGGAATCCCCTTGGTCAGTGCCTTGGATACCTTGCAAGAGCAGATAGAGAAGAGGTCTTTCAAAAATGTAATTAGAAGGATACGCGATTCTGTGGAAGGAGGCCAAAGCCTCTCGGAAGCGATGACGAGCCAACCCGATGTCTTTTCCCCGCTATTTATCAATATGGTCAAGGCCGGAGAGTCCAGCGGTCAATTGGATGAGATATTAGATAGGGTTGCAACCTATTTTGAGAAGACGAGCATCTTAATCCGAAAGGTGCGTTCCAGCCTAATTTATCCTACCGTAGTTGTAATCATGGCAATTGGGATAACTACATTTTTGCTTGTGAAAGTTGTGCCGACATTTAAGGACATATTTGTGACCATTGGGGTTCAGTTGCCATTGCCAACTCGAATTTTAATAGCTTTTTCAGATTTGTTAAGGAGATGGCTTCCGATAATTATTGTGATACTTATAATTTTTATAGTAGCATTAAGAAGGTTTATCCGCACGAAAAGAGGGCGGCTGATATTCGATACGCTACTTCTTAAGATTTTGGTTTTAGGCCCCCTATTGAGAAAAGTGGCAATCGCTAGATTTTCGCGAACCCTTTCCACTTTGCAGAGAAGCGGCGTTTCCATATTGACTGCGTTGGAGATAGTCGGTAGGACAGCCGGCAATAAAGTCATTGAAGAGGCCGTGATTAATACTAAGTCGAGCATAAAAGAGGGCGAGTCGATAGCGCAGCCTTTGGCAGAGAGTAAAGTCTTTCCGCCGATGGTTACGAGGATGATTTCGGTCGGAGAGCAGACAGGGAAGTTAGAGGAGATGCTGGGGAAGATAGCGGATTTCTATGAAAATGAGGTCGATATAGCTATCGCGGGTTTGACGAGCTTGATAGAGCCAATTATAATAGCCTTCTTAGGTATCATAGTAGGCGGGATAGTTATCTCTATGTTCCTGCCGATAATAAAATTGTTGCAGGTGGTAAGCGGCTAATCCGCCCGACAAAGCTTTTTTACTTTTTGAAGTTCGACAGGAGGGTTGACAAAGATAATTTTTGTGGTATAATTTTAAGCAGAAGGATGAAGGCGCGATATAATAAGGTCATCGCCTAATCCGGTTGTTTGAAAACCCAATTAGGGAAGGAAGGAGGGGAGAAGGAAGATGATGAGGTTACGCGGTAGAAAAGGTTTTACGCTTGTTGAAATAATGATTGTCGTAGCAATTATAGCTCTATTAGCCGCAATAGCGATACCCAACTTGCTGCGTGCCCGACTCAACGCCAATGAGTCTGCTGCGATAGCTAATCTGCGGACAGTAATCAGCTCGTGCGAGAGTTTCCGCGCTGCACAGACGCCAACGACTTATCCTGCGGACTTAGCAGCTTTAAGTGGCGCAACACCACAGTATATCGATGAGGTATTAGGCGCAGGAGCAAAACAGGGGTACACCTTTACTTATACGAGGGTGAACGCTAATCAATACACGTGCACTGCTGCGCCGACTACGGTTGGCGTTACGGGAAACAGGACTTTCTTCACGAATGAATCGGGCGTCATCAGGTTGACCGGCGCTACGGGTGCTCCTATTGAATAATAGGCTTGTAGCGTAAAGCTAAACAAAGAAGAGGCGATGGTAGATTTAAATTTTACCATCGCCTCTTCTTTTATTTTAATATATAACCAATCCCCTTTGTTTTATCCGGCGCAATTCTTCAGGGGTTGGCTCAGTATGGTATTTTTTAGTTGCTGGCTCGGGTCCTACCTCTGTTTCCTCTGGGAGTTTTACAGGTTTCTTATTTTCCTTAATGATGTCATCAAAAGGGATCTCTTTTACGTCCGCCTCGGGCAATTCCTTTTCTTCTTTTACCATTTCTTCTGGGCGTTCACCTTTCGGAGGCAGTTGTAATTGCTGCAGTTGCTCCGCAGGCCCAACCTCTTCTTTGGGTGCTTCTTTTTTAGGCGCGGGCATTTTACTTGTATTTATATTCAACAGGATAATCATCGTTGCTAATAGCATAAGGGCTATCAAAATAACGATAAGATTTCGTGCAGGCATTTTCATTGTTCCCTCCAAGATAGGCTGATATAATCGCCTGTAGTCGGATAGTATGGCGGTGGACTATTGGCCAGCCTCGGGTCATAGAGATAGTTCTTAGAATAACCACTTACCTTTTGATTGGTTGAGGGATTAAAAGTTCCAACCGGCCCTCTATAGTCTTGAATTATTCCACCATAGACAGTCAGGGTGCCCTTCGCTGGCGGCGTTGACCAATTTTCAACGATGAACGAATTACCTAATGCCATAATGCTCGCCTGAACTGTTAAATTATATGGAGCGCCACTTGAGACGATTACATCCTTTTCGGCGATTAGCCCTAACGTATCAGTTGAATTAGGATAAATCCTGGGGTCTGTATTATAAGCGATGTCTTGGGCGATGACTATATTTTTATTCGTTCCGACGGAAAGTCGTCCATTGAGCGTACCTGAGATATTAAGGTTTCCTCCTTCGACGAACAAGGCGCCATTAGCAGGCAGAGGCATATTTTGATTAACCCAACCTCTATTAGAATTGGTGACGTTCATCGTGCCATCTGCCCTTAAAGTCACAGTTGCAGTCCCGGTGAGTTTTAAGCCCCCTTGAACCGCCGCTGTTCTAAGGTCCAACGCCTTGGAGGGCATCCGAATTGGTTCGACCCCTAATTGTATCCCTTGTTGAAATTGAGGATTATCCAGCGGAGGACCTCCATGCATATAGGTGATGAAGTTATCTACCGTTGAGACCACATCGCTAAATAGCGGGTCGCCGGAGATATGCAGGTGGCTATTGGTATGAACCGGCCCATATAAAGCATCGCCTGTAATAAACCAGACAGGCAC
>CAZUZR010000036.1:0-1002 GCA_964625025.1 uncultured Planctomycetia bacterium
CTTGCTAAACGGTGCTCCTTATTCGTCGCACCAGCAATGTCGCACAGCAATTGGCGCTCGCTCTCTTCAAATCAAACAACGCCCACAAATTTCAAATAACTGGTGCGCGGAAGAGGACTTGAACCTCCAAGGGTTTCCCCATCAGCTCCTAAGGCTGACGCGTTTGCCAGTTTCGCCATCCGCGCAAGACGTTAAATTTACTGGCGACTGGTGGGCCATGAAGGAGTCGAACCTTCGACCTTGACATTAAGAGTGTCCTGCTCTGCCAATTGAGCTAATGGCCCTTCATAAAGCAATAATTTTAGCACAATATTATTGCCTGGTCAATTTAAAACGTGGCGCGCCCGGGGCGGCTCGAACGCCCAACCTTTGGGTTCGAAGCCCACTACTCTATCCAATTGAGCTACGGGCGCGTCGCAAAAAGCCAATCTAATAATTACAGGCTTTATATTATCATAAGAAATAAAAATCTTCAATGGGCTTGGAGGGCCTGATATTAAATGCGATTTAAATTTTAATTTTGGGAGGGTTGTTTTTGGTAGGCAACGAATGTTCCCGTTTAAAAACAGCAGTTGCTTGTAAAATTAGAAATTTAAACTATCTCTTTACTACCACCTTGAAATAATGCGGAAACTTCCTTGACTTAGATCATATTTGTTAATAGGAAGGTCTCCATTTAGATAGGTCGGATTATAACCCAAAATCTGTTTTTGAGTTCCTATATAATGGAACAAACCTTTACCTTCACCCACTGTGAAAAAGTACTTGTCTTTTGTACTAGCTCCCCGAAAACCCCTCAAGGATGCATCAGTAAATGCTATATCTAACGGATGTACGTGGAAGGTTGCAACAGCTCCTGTTGGTTTTGGCCCAATACTCATCTCGCTTGGTGTGCCTGAGGGTCCTCTTTTTATATTAAGGAGCCCAAATTTATTTCTTATAATCCAACCACCTTCTTCGTGCACATTCCACTCTTCATTAGGTATCTGAGATTGTTTCCAT
>CAZUZR010000036.1:1012-14338 GCA_964625025.1 uncultured Planctomycetia bacterium
ACTCAATACTTGAAGTAAAGTTCGCTCTGCTAAAAATCCTGTTGAGGCAAAGGCAGCCCCCCTCCAAGCACCTTCACCAAAGTCACCTCCTAGGAGCTCTGCACTTAATCCCCCCGCTACGCCTCCTGAGAGCGCTGCAGTACCAAGTTCACCTAAAAATTGATTACTATCCCACCCGGATACCCAATAACCTAGACCATATCCTGAACCTGCACCTAATCCCCCAACGAATGCGCCGACCCCTATATTGCCCCCGCTTACAGCAGCATTGGCAGCCCCTGCGAACATACCACCTGCAACTGCTCCCCAGAAATTAAACGCTGCTGCACCGCCCCCAACTAAAGCGCCTCCTGCGGCACCCATTAATGCACCTTGCCATATAGGTTGGTCATTAATCGCTGCTGAAACTCCACCTAATATTGCACCTATGATTACCGCTGCCCAAAACCAATGTCCAGTTGGGTCTATATATTTTTCTGGATTATTACGAACGTAAGTATACCTATTCAGAGATTGAGGATCATACGGAGCTTGGATTAGCGTATCAGCGGTAATGAACCTTCCTATCTCTGGGTCATAATACCTTGCGGCGAAGAAATACAATCCGGTATTATCCAGTTCCTTGCCAGTAAATTTGTGCTTGGCAATATCAACTCCTTCATTTCTGGCAAGCCTACCGTAAGGCGTATATTCGCAATATTGAACCTGATTGCCGCTTTGGTCAGTAATAATGTTGGATGAGCCAAGATGGTCGCTGTGATAATAATATGTGTTAGGTGTTGGGTTTTGAGTGCTGGATTCAACAGTGGCAACGCGGTCCCTTCCACTAAAGATGTGCTTTCGAATTATGCGTTCTCCATCTTGTGTGGTCTGCTCTTCATATAATGACCCTAAGTAAACTGTAGTATTACTGGCTGTAATTTTTTTAACGCGGCCGCCATCTCCATCGTAGACGAAGGCGGTCATTAAACCTATCTCATCTACCTTAATTAGCCGATTTTCAGCGTCATATTCCAATATTTTGTTTTTGCCAAAAATCATATTGCCGTTGGCATCGTATTGGTAGGTATAGCCGCCAGCGGAGGTTAAGGCATGAGGCCCAGCGCCTGCGCCATAACTCATCACTCCGATATCAGACTTATATGTCATATTGCCGATAGGGTTATATTGGTAGTTAAATGTGGTGTAACTACCTTGTGGGTCAGGGATATTTTCCGCGCGGGTTAAGCGGTCTAAGTCGTCGTAACTAAATTGTCGGATATTGCTTCTTAAGTTATCGGTCAAGGTGGTAATATTTCCATTTTTGTCGAAGATATAATTTAGGTCCTGAAGGGTTTGAGTTGGCCTCTGCGTTAAGATGCGACTTAGCCTCAAATCCTGGCCATAGGTATAGCTGGTCTGGGTTGAATTACCATATTGAATAGTTCTAATCTGGCCTTGGGCATTGTAAGCGATATCCTGAACATAGGTAGCACTGCCAGTAACTTTTTCTAATAATCCTGAATTTATATCATAAGCGTAATCGACAATTTCTCCATCAGGATATTTTAAAGAAGTAAGTCTATCTAAGGTATCGTAAGTCCCCTCAACTAAGTAAGAGGTGCCATCTATGGTCTTCATCGATTTTATTTCTCTGCCTAATTTATCGTAGAAGAATTCGGTTGAGCCGGGTTGGTCAACGACTTTGGATAGACGGCCGATGCAATTGCCCTTAGAGGCATCATCATACTCATAGGTTGCCAGCGGTATTGCGTTATGGCGTTTTTGCGTTAATCTGCTTAGAACATCGTAGGTAAATTCTATCACCTGCCCCTTTGCATCAGTTTGCTTGATAAGATTGCCTACCAAGTCATATTCATAAGTCCAGGTGCCCATATCCGGGTCTTGCATCTTAATCTTGCGACCGAGGGAGTCGTAGGTGATTTGACTAATATTGCCCTGGTTGTCAGTTAATTTAATTAGGTTATTCTGGGCATCATGTTCGTAGGTAGTTTTATAGACTCCTCCACCAGTAAACTCAGTAATCTCAACTATATTGCCAAAGACATTTTTTCTAGTGCCCTTTTTGTGTCCTTGTGGGTCGACCGTTTCAATATAAAGTGGTTCGATATAATTTATTAGACTCTCGGCATCTTTTGAAGTTCCAAGAAAGTCAGAGATTGTCCTTTTGATGCGACCGCGGATATCGTATTCGTATCTTACATATGAAATCTGGCTTACGCCTTCATCTATATAATGCGGCAAAGATTCTGCGCTTACTAAGCCGCGATTATTATAAAAGGTCTCAGTTGCTACGTTGCGCGATAAGGTGGCGTCTTCGCCTGATGATATCGTCTTATATCTTCTTCCCAAGCCATCGATATATTCGGCCTTGGTTAGATTAGATTGTGTAGTTATCTTTGTGTTAAAATCAGGATAAGAATAAATTGTGGCTATTTGCTCAAGCGCATTCTTAACCTGGATAACTCTGCCTAAGGAGTCGTATGTCGTAGTGGTGGTTGCGCCATTTGGGTCCGTCACGGATTTAACCGCACCGAACTTAGGTTCGTAGATATATTGAGTGGCCTGCCCCAAAGAGTTAATCATCCTTTCTGGATATGCATAGAAAATCGTCTCGTAATCGGAAGTTGCTGTATTACCTAAAGCATCAGTGGTTGAGTTAAGGTTGCCGAAGGAATCGTATGTATATTGTATTGTAGGTTGTGAACCTTGTGTATTTAACCAAGGAGTTTCCCTGATAAGATTTCCTTTGCCGTCGTATTCGAAATTTTTCTTTGAGACGACATTACCACTTTCGTCTTTTAGGATTGTCTCTAAAGAACGATTGAAGCCCACCTCATATGCTTGGGCATAAGTAGTTAGGGAAGTTCTCTCATCGCCGCTCTTAGATGTATCGCCTTCGCTTATTGCTTCTATGAGATTGCCGATATTATCATAAGCAAATCTATCTTTTGTCGTAATGGATGTGGCGTTTTCCTCCCATATTGTTGTAGTTTGCTCTATTAAGGCAGGAAAACCTAAGAGACCATCTTCTGAACCTGATTTTTTTACCTCGTAGGTATTGAGGGTACGGCTGATTTGACGACCGTTTCCATCGTAGGCAATTACCTTCTCAATCTGGGCTTTAAGTGCACCATCTTGACCTGATTTTCCTTGATAGAAATAGGTCTCTGTGTAATTGCCGGTTATTGGGTCGGTGACTTTAACTTTTGCAAAGCCACGGAATTCGCGCTCTTGCGCATCATAATACCCACCTGAACAGGTAAAGTTTTGCGTGTATGTCTCTTGGGGTTGATCTAGCGGTAAAGTATCGACTATCATTATAGAACTTGCCACATAAACTGGAAATGGCAAGAGGTCGTTGTCATATTTGGCAGCGTACTGATAGGTAACCCGGGTCTTGCCGCCTATGCCATTATCTATCTCGGTTAAGAGATCAGCTGGTCTATTTGTTGAGAGTCGAGTTGTCCAGCGGTTTATGCCAATTTCATCGCGGTCAAAAGTTGCGGCATCGGTGATGCCATCGCCATTAAAATCACCGGCTGATGCAGATTCGTCTGAGCTTGCGCCAAAATTTTCAAGCCAAGCGCCTTTATCCATAAACTTAGCGCCAGTTGATATAGCATAATGCCAATTGAAGCTCGACTTATCCCAATAGCCGATATCTGTTAAACCATCGTTATTAAAATCAGCGACTAACGGGTCCTTATCGACGGATAAACCAGAGACCCAACTTGCGCCATCGACAAATGCCATAGTATTAGAAAATGCGATCTTAAATTCACCGGTCGATTTTTTAAATAGACAAAGGTCAGATAATGAGTCGCCATTAAAGTCGCCGCCAAGGGCAACATAGTCGTTGCCAAAATTATTTATCCACGCATTAAATGCGCCGAAGCTCGTGCCTGTGCCTAAGGCGACTTTGACCTCGCCCGTATCCTTATTATATAAAGCGAAATCAGTATATTTATCGCCATTGAAATTGCCAGTAAATGGCTGCCAGGAATAAGAGGCGAATGAAGCAGAAAGCCAAGTGCCCGCGTTAGAAAAACTCGAGCCGGATGAAAGCGCCACTTGCAATTGGCCGTTTGCATTATTATATATTGCGATATCAATTCGTCCGTCGCCGTTAAAATCTCCACCGATAGGCCACCAATCCTTGGATGTGCCGAAATTAGTTAACCAGTCAACTGCATTTCTAAATACGCCTGCATCAGAAATGCATATTTCCCAAGTTCCTGTATCTGAATTATGCAGGCCCAAATCTAAAAGGGCATCGCCGTTGAAATCACCCATCACTGGATTAATGGAGTCTCTATTTGCATTGGGGTCAGCCACATCTACGCCTTTAGTATCGGTTGAGCTAAATCCCCCAGAATCTGTAACTATTGCAGATATCGTGTGATCGCCAGCGATTGAAAAAGAGGTTGTGGTAGTATAAGTGGCGGTGATATTGCCCGAGGAAATCTCTTGGCCATCTACCTTGAGAGAAAAAGTCATCGCATCCATATCAGGGTCAGAGGCAGAAAGCGTAATAGTAAATACCTCGCCGGGATTAACCGTATATTTACTTAAGGACAAACTGGCTTGAGGCACTCTGTTGGTATTATTAATGATTATCTTAACATCCTGCGAGACCGTATCTATCCCATCCGATGCTGTAACTGTAGCGGTATACGTTCCAGCGTCATCGTAATCGGTGAGCCATTTACCAGTTATATCTAATGGAGTGGAATAATAAATGGTAATCGCATCATTATCTGGGTCAAAGACTATCGGCGTAACGGTAACTAAATCTCCTTCATTGGTTGTGATATCGGCAATGGGATTTAACACAGGTGGTCGGTTAAGATTCTGGACGGTGAGCATTACTTCCTGTGTATCTTTAAGGCCTGTAGCATCTGTGGCTGTAACGGTAACTGTATAGGTTCCAGCGCTATTATAATCCGTTTGCCACTCTCCTTGAGAATTCAAAGGTGCGGTGAAACTATAAGTTATAGAATCTCCGTCTGGATCAGTCGCATGAGGAATTATCTTAACTAATTCCGTCTCATTTACAGTTACATCGGGAATATAATCTAAGACGGGCGGATTATTTACTGCGCCTCCTACTTGAAGGGTAATCTCATTGCTTTGCGTTGAATCTCCTTCGGCATCAGTCGCCATAAACTTAACTTTCTCTATGCCGTACCAACCTACCAGCTGAGAGAAACTTACCTTATGCGTATTTGGGTTTATGGTAACATCTATATTAGAGTTGCCGCTGACTGAATAAGTTAAAGAATATCCTTCGGCACTTAAAAAATAATCGTCTAAATCAAATGCGTCGGGCTTGGATTGGTTTTCATTCCAGGTCTGATTGGGAATCGTCTGAGTTTGAACCGGCGGGTTAGATTGAATTGTAGGGATAAAACCTGAATTTAAAACATAATTTGCGCTAAGGGATTTACCCGCGCAAGGCTCACCAATAACATCCTGCCAGATTTTGACAGATAAACCGGCGCGCCCTCTTCCTCCTTGCGTCAACGAACCAGAGCTCAGTTTATAAGTTGCACTCTGAGCGGAAAATGCAAAGGCATCTTTAGGTGGCCCGAAGGTAAATATGTGAAGTACAATTAAAGTTATAGAGACTATTTTCTTAAACAACTCTAATCCTCGACGAAAAAATTCTTGAGGTTAAACTAAACACCTATTTAACCTGCTCAAAAATTAGGTGGCCTTCGCCACCGTCACCGCCTTTTCCAGCACTAGGATTTGGATCGATGATACTGGTTCCGATTCCACCTGCACCACCCTGAGCTGTTTTTATGCCTGAATCGTTAATCAGATTCTTATATCTAATCCATAATACTCCTCCACCTCCACCGCCGCCGCCATTGCTCCAATGGGTTCCGTCGCTACCTCTTTCTCCAGCTGCTGTTATAATAGAGCCTTCTCGGCCGTCAAAGGCGTAAGCCTCTATGAAAAGATATCCACCGCCTGCACCACCTCTTCCGGCAGAGCCGACGTCCCCTTGGCCTCCACCACCGCCACCAGCACCTTTCATCAAGATTTTGGTTGACTTCCAAGAACTATTTTCTATTGCGACTTTTCTCGACGATGGCGCAGGAGAACCATTACCAGCAGGTCGCACATCCCACTGCGATTGCCCACCTGGACCACCTGCACCACCTGAACCGCCGGCACTACCTCCTTGACCTCCAGGAGGATGTGTATTAGAACATGCTCCACCGCCTCCGCCACCGCCTGCAGCAGTAGAGATTGCCTGTTCATCAATCGGCGCAGATGTCCCTGGACTGTTTGGCGTGCCTCCTAAATAACCACCGCCTATTGCAGATATTGTTCCTCTTACTATGAGCGTTCCCTTAACACCAATCATAGAATTCTTAGCGATTAAGGTTTTACCGGCTTCGACCGTTAGATTATTATATTTTTTTACCGAATTAGAAATATCCGTATCCTGAGTTATAATTACATCTCCATCTGAGCCATCTCCTCCAAAATAAAAAAGTTCGTAAGCTGCGCTTGGCGACGGTAGCGCTGAAATTGGAACCTTGCCAGTGCTGTCTAAGGTTACAATCTTATTTTGTGCCGCAGTGGTTCCAACCGAAGGATCGGTATGAGCAACTGCATCAAATCCGTCGAGCTTATCTGCACCTTGTGCTACCTCGGCCCTTATAGCATATCCTGCTGATGTCATCCTCTGCCTTGGACTCATTACTTCGTTTCCCACTTTGATTTCTAAGAAGTATTGTTTGTCAAAGGCGAGTGTAAGGTTAGTAACTGAGCCGAGCAATACGCTAAATATTCCTTTTTGGATTACGATGCCAGAGTGGGTTTCTTCCCATAAAAGATTCCCCGCAGTTTCAGCATCGTAGAGCCTAAAGGTCAAGTTGTATGAGCCGTTTAAAGGCGCGCCACCTGAATCGGTGAGTTTGCCCTGATAGTTGATAAGGTGGGGCACAGCAGCGTAAGTTAAAGTCAAATTCGTCCAGCAAAGCACGGTTGAAACCAAACCGATTATTATAACTTTGGTTAAAGGCCTCATTTTCAATCTACCTCCTTTTTATTTTGCCCGTTGATAATTGAGGTTCTGCGTCGGAAGGCTCTTTCCGTCAGAACTGTATTGAGTAATCAATTTAAGCAAAGAGCGATTTGTGTCCGGGCTATATGCGTACTCCAAAACATAGCGCCAGACCAATTCATAATTTACTTTAATTTGAATCTCCTTTAGCCGTTGTGCAGTGGCGGTCCTTGCGCTACTTATATAATTGGAAGATATATCTTCTCTTGGCTCCAAGAAAAATTCAACGGAATTTGTAGGTGAGATGCCCATCTCATTTCCAATATAATCTATACGGCTCAAATATGATTTGCCTTGGTCCTTCATGTACTTATATTCAATATAATTTCCGTTGGTATCGATGGCCCTGGTGAGGTGCCAACTGAATGTCCCTTGTGGCGATGTCTCTTTAGAATCAGGGGCCTCGCCAAATCTTAACACGCTACCACTTTTCGCCACTGCTCGCCAGGAATCATCTTGCTCTTTAAAGAATTTTGTAAAGGACGACTCTATCTTTGCCTGATATAGATTGTCTATTAGATGCACAAGTTCAGTAGTGCCAGCGTCGGTAACGAGATAAAAAGTGTCTTGGGTATCTATATAGGTTGGCGGTCCAAGCCTTGTTGAACGCACAATATATCCGGGATTAAGGCTAAACCCTAAACCCACCCAGGAATTGGAATTTGAGGTGCGATAGGTAAGCGCCAATTGAGGCTGCATCCCTTTTCTAGCAGGAGGAACAGCAATCGGAATGGAATGGCCAAATGCACCGGTAAGCAAATCAGGCAAAGGTATCTTTACGTAGCCACCGATAGGAATACCTTGAGGAGTCAGGCTCTTTAAGGCAGCGTAAGTAGAAAAATGCATTATGGAGAAGGTTACTGTATAGCCATCTGCAGGAACTGTGGAGGTCTGTCCAGTGGGGATTATTTTATCCTGAACCGCATCATAAAAACCTAATTCTACAGGCGTTCCAGGCACCTCTGCTTGATATAGTGTATAGATTATTGAGCAAGGCTTATTGAAGACAAGCCCATATGGTTTACATTCAACTATGCTCAAGACGGTTTTTCCGCCAGGCGTAGCATCTTGTAAGGACTCTCTGTTTATGGCTGATAACTTTATTCTAGTAGGAGCGGTTAATGCCCCTTGAGGAATGACTACTTTAACCTTGCCATCGGAAGAAGTTACTTCTCCTCCCTCTGGACCAATGAGCTCGCCCGAATATAAATATACAGTCACAGAAGCGGAACTTATGTTGCCTGCTGAATCTTGAGCCGTCTTAGTAAGGATATTTTCTCCCTCGTTTTGAAGGGTCCTTATCTCGCTAAATGTAACTCCATCAACGGTTCCCTCTAAAGCGACCTGTTCTGTCTCAAGGGTTGCTCCATTCTGTGGCGAGGTAATTATTATTACGGGTGCGGTCTTATCAATGGTAAAACTGACAGTGGCACTCCAAGTGTTTTGTGCTTTATCTTTGGCGGTTAGGATGACATTATAACTGCCTTCATTTATGTATGGAGAACTATCGCCACTGATTACTATTTCACTCGAAGGAGTAAAATTATCGGTTGCTGAATAAGAAAGCGTAACATTCTGATTCGTTGGGCTGTTAACAGGATTTATGGAAATAACCGGTGGAGTTGTATCTAAAACTATCGTATCTGAAACCGGGCTTGACCAATTGCCAGCCACATCTTTATATTTAACGTAAACCGTCTTTGTGCCGTCGCCAGAAGTTAATGTCCAGGACTTAGTGGTAGCGTAGGCTTTAGGGGTAGAGTAGGTGGTGCCATTATTAGAAAATTGCATCTGGGAAAGGCCGCTTCCGCCAGTATTATCTTGTGCTGAGAGAGTTAAGGTAACTGAGGTTGAATTAGTGTATTGGTTGTCGTTATTTATTTTTATGGTTCCAGTGGGTGGTGTGGTGTCAGCAGATTGTATCGTCCAGGTGCCCTTTTTTACCCAGCCACTTATAGCACCCGTATCATCTTTGACATAGAGGTAGGAATTCTTTGTGCCAACGAAAGTAGATTTAAAGGTAACAGCCCATTTAACAGTTAAGGTTTTGCCTGAACCAGAAACTGTAGTTTGGCTACAGTTTAGTTTTGCATAGGAGTTTTCTATGGTCCTGCTTGAGCCTGGCGTATAGCCGCCTAGCCAAGCAGTATTAGCGTTATTCCTTAGGTAGAGTTTATTTGTGTTCTGGTTGTAATTGCCATAAAAACAGTTTTTCCAATTTAACGAGGCATTTATTAAAAGATACACAAATTGGACATTCGCCCAGCCATCCGGGTCAGAATAGGTGGTAGTAACTATAACTTGCAGGTTTGGTTGAGATGAACCGCTTGAGGGAGTTATTGTCCCTACAGAAGGAGCTGCAGCAAAAGCAAACCCTGTTAGAAATGGTATTTCTAACAGGGCTAACATAAAAATTACAACCCCTTTTCCAAAAAAAGAAGCTCTTTTTTTCTTATTCATTAAAGTAGCTCTTTTTCTTGATTTTGGCTGCGCTTTTAACTTTGACTTGGCTAGATAATTAAATAACTTTAACAAGTAACTATAATAATAACATATAATAAATGTTTTGTCAAGTCAATTTTATTACCAGCGAATTTTAAGGCCGGCTTCTACTCGTAGGTCTTCTTCTATCTTCTTCAGTCTCGCAAAGGCGGTGGCGTTATCTTTGAAGAATTTCTTGTTAAATTGGACGCTAAAACCTAAGTTCTCTCCTGTCTTATCCTTTAGTTCAAATAGAAATTCATTACCCCTATTTAAACGGACGCTCGCCCCAAATGTCATCGCCCTTACCCTGTCTTCACCATAGTCCATCTCAAACAAAACGCTCTTGGCGCGACCAAACTTCCAGGTGCCGAAGAGCAAAAATACCCTTTCCTTGGCCAATTCTTTTACGCCGATTCCAATGCGGTAGCGAATCTGGCCTGTCTTTCCGATTAGATTAGGACTCTCCAGCTGCACCTTAAATTCGAAGAATGACCTGTTTTTAAAATCCAATGTATAGGAAAGCCGATCGCTTGAGCTTATCTGCCAGTAGCCTTTTAAGGTGATTTCCTCTGTTATCTTTGTCTTGCGAATGAGGTCCTGTTTCTCATAAGCATAGATAATCTCTTGATTCCTATTTATTTGCCAAGAGCCGCTAAACCGTAATATATCTTCCGTGATATCACGCGTAACGATAAAGGCCAACTGATTAAATTCATCTGCCTGCCATCTGCCGCCGAGACGAAGCAAACTTATTCTATCGACGCTCGGTTCTTTTATGCAGTGCATCTGAAACACAATCGCATCCGCCTCCGCCGAGATAATTCTGCCTTTTATTTCCAATTCGTCGTTTTTTACCTGATTATCTGTATCAATGAGGACCAATTTTAGGTCTTTGTTATCGGTTAAGTGCCAGTTGCCCTCAAACCTAATTTTTCGTGCAAGGTTTAATTCTTTTGTGAGGGGCGATTTCGGGCTGGGCTCGAAGACAAGATTATTTTTCTCAACCGTCCAGACTCCCTCTACCGGATGCGCCCTTTCATCTTTTTGCACGACGAGACGATTTAGACTGTCCGTTGAATATCTTAACTTAGCCACTTTTTAAGGGAATTTTTACCGAACTTTCTTATGATTATTTTCTCATTCAAGTAATCCGATAGAGTGGATAATCAAATTTCGCATCTATTCCAATAATTTTTGAGATAAACGGTGCAGTTCTGGATTAGCCAAGGCAAGGACTTTTTTCTTTACCACCCTAGAGAAATACTCTTTTTCGGTTTTAGTCAATTTTTCTCGCCTGAGTTTTTTCAAAAACAACTCTTTCTGCTTAGGTGAGAAAACTTGAGACAGCGCATACTCTAAGATGTGCTCTTCCTTTACGGAAAATAGATCGCTAAACCCTGTTTGGGCTTGACTAAAATAATTATTAAAGGTGGATTTCAATCTTTGACCGGATATAACCTGATTTGCAACTTCAAAATTTTCATTATCTTTAAATTTTTTAAGAAAATTTCTAAATTCTTTTTTATTTTCAACTGAAAGTGTTTTATAAAATTTATCTGCCCAGAAAAACTTTAAATTTAAATCTTTGTAGAGGGCCAGTGACATTACTATCAGCGAAACTAAATAAGATTTTTCTTGAGTTCCCTTAAGATATCGATTAAGTTTATCATAATCGAATAATCCTTTTTCTGTGCTGTTGGCCAGCACAACGGGAAATCCTTCCCAAAGCCGAAGGTCTTTACTTTTAACGACATCTGCTAACGTTGCATTGGCGTCCTGCAACTCCTCAGTCTCAAATAATGGAAACCCAAGCATGCTTAATCTTTTTAAAAGATTTCTGTCCTTCATCTAATTAATTTTCCCTTTTTAAGAATCCTTAGGAAATGTTCCAGATTCTTATTCACTTTATCTTCCGAAACATCAAAAGAAGCCGTTTCTCGAAAACGCTTAACCATTAATTCGAGTTCTATTTCGCTCCTTTTATCTTTTATTAAAGAAAGGCAATCTTCTAAATCTATCGAAGTCGCCCTAAATAATTTGCTTATAATAATGTCGTAATAATTAAGCACTCCTAAATAAATATGGCTAAACTCCTTTATTAAGATATGATTCTTTTTGTCTAATGGCGACTCTAATAATTCCGTGGTATGCACTCGTTTGTCTGTAAATAAATCGAAAATAAAACCATCTCCTCTTGTCCAACCACTGCCACTTGCCGCTTTATAGCCGAGTTGTTTTAAATTTCTTATAAGATATTCATATTCGGTCAACTTTGGCACAATTAAATCAATATCCTTAGTGGAGTCTTTTATTCCCAAAAGCGTCAGGGCGGTTCCGCTACAAGCAATCAAATGAACCTTCCTTTTGAGAAAACCATCCCAAACGCTAATCCTATTTAATAAACCTTGCTTATCTATTTGATATTTCATACAATTAATTGTATTATTTTATACAATTCTCTGTATTAAAATATACAATATATTTCCTATTTTGTCAAGGGGGTAATTAACGACGGTGATTATATACTGCAGGTTTGTCGTCCGCGAAGGAGAAAGCGGGAATAAAAAATAAAGATATAAAAATTAAGGTTAGGAGTTTACGAGCCATCTATGAATTTTATGGCCTCCTCTTTAATATTATCTCTTATTTTTCTGAAGATGGGAAGTTTTTCCTCTTCCGTCCCTCGGGCTTGGGCAGGGTCTTCTAAACTCCAGTGCAGCTTCTTATATTTTCTGGGGAATACGGGGCAGGTTTCTCCGGCATTATCGCAGACGGTAATTACATAATCGAACTTTTGACCTAAAAATTCTTTGACCGATTTCGATTTTTGGCTGGCGATGTCAATCCCTATTTCGGACATTACCTTTACGGCTAAGGGATTTAGCTGTGTCGGCTCAACGCCTGCGCTGAAGACTTCAAATTTATCCGAAGCCAAATATCTTAAAAATCCCTCCGCCATTTGGCTGCGGGCAGAATTACCTGTACATAAAAATAAGACTTTTTGTTTGCTGTTATTTGACAACGCGCACATTGACAGCGCGCGGGCCCTTCTCTGATGTTTCGACTTCAAATTCTACTTCTTCGTCCTCATTTAAAGCAGCGAATTGAACATCAAGGAGGCCACTCTGGTGGAAGAATACCTCTCTGCCGTCCGTATCGCTGATGAAGCCAAAACCTCTATCGCGAATGAGCTTTTTTATCTTTCCTTTATGCATTTTTATCTCTCCTTTTTAAGACTTAAAAATAGGGCCCAGCTCCAAATGTTACCAGACCCATCTTTTTTCTTAGGTTATAGTTTAACTACATTTTTAGCTTGGTCGCCTTTAGGGCCCTTTTCTATCTCGAACTCGACCTCTTGGCCTTCCTCTAAGGACTTGTAACCATCGCCCTGAATTGCGCTATGATGCACAAATACGTCGCTGCCTGACTCGGGAGTGATAAATCCATAACCTTTTTGGTTGCTGAACCACTTTACTTTGCCTCTTGCCATTACTTTTGCTTCCTCCTTTCTTCTGAAATTATAGTAAACCCCGTTAGAAACCTTCTATTATTACCCTGTTATATTTTCTATTTCTAACGGGGTAAATAAACGGCGCAAACAAAAAAACCGCAAGGTCTAGCATATCCCTTTCCTTACGGCTCGAAGATTTCTAACCTCTTATTTACTACGGGGAAAATTATACCATAATTTTTCCGTTTGTCAAGTAAAATTATTCAAGCTGTAATTAAATAGTCAAGCTTTGTTACTGATAAATATC
>CAZUZR010000037.1:0-1369 GCA_964625025.1 uncultured Planctomycetia bacterium
CACAGGACTCTGAATCCTGCGTGTTTGCCAATTTCACCACTTCGGCTCTCGATAAAAAGTATAATCCAAAAGATACAAAGTGTCAATTGTAAACCTGCCTTGATTTATCCTCGATGTTATGTTATAGTATATAAGCTAAAATGGCAGAGGGTTTGGTCGCCACAAATAGAGAAGCGCGGCATAATTATCATATCCTTGAGTCCCTTGAGGCAGGGATTGAATTAAAAGGAGCCGAGGTTAAATCATTAAGAGAACATAGAGCAAATTTAAAGGATAGTTTTGCGAGGGTTGAAGGAGACGAAGCTTTTTTATATAATATGCATATTTCGCCATATCCTCAGGCGGGCAGATTCGGCCCGGACCCTCAAAGGCGGCGAAAATTATTATTACATAAGGCGGAAATAAAAAGATTGTTGGGGAAATTAACCCAAAAAGGTTTGACTTTAATTCCGCTTAAGCTCTATTTCAAAAGAGGAATCGCAAAGGTTGAACTTGCCTTAGCGAAAGGCAAGAGGCTCTATGACAAACGCGAAGCGATACGTCGTCGAGAAGCCGAAAGGGAATTGCGACGCGCGCTTCGCCGGAAAGAATGAATTCCTTTAAGGAAGTGAGGAATAGTAAGGGGAGAAACAACGTTTCTTCCCTTACGGTGGAGCTCGGTGGTTGATTCGTAAGCCGTGAAGAGGTTGTAAACAAGATTACGGTTGAATAACCGAAGAGTACATTTCGGAATAACCGAGACCACCACAGGGGGCGAAAGGCTTCGACTTAGGGAACTTGCTAGGAGTTGCATGCCGAGGGTGTCAGGTGGCCTCGTTAAAACCTGACGACAAAGTTAAGTGCGAATGAACTCGCGCTTGCTGCCTAATTAAGGCAGAACGTCCTCCGGCCTTGCCTGTGGGGCTGGATGCGACGCCGCAAACAGGCTGGTTCTGCTCGCTTATGCTTTTGGGCGGTGGGACGAGACAATAATCAAAGGCTAGTCCTTCCGAGAGCGGGCCTAACGTGCGCGCTCGTAAGGGCGAATGACAAATAGTTAGGATAAGCATGTAGTAGCTCCTACTGAGTAACTTAAGGACCGGGGTTCGAATCCCCGCGCCTCCACCAATGTTTGCATAAGTGGAGCAAATAGATTCGAAGTGAGCCGACGCCGACCTTATGGGAGGAAAAGCCGAGCACCAAGATATTGGTGCGAGGCAACAGTCGGCGAGTGGCCGACCCGAGTCCGACGATAGGAGAACGAGGGCGCCGAATCCCCGCGCCTCCACCAATGGATTCGAAGGGAGCAAGCGCCAAGAAAGCTCGCACAAGAAAGCTCGAGACGTTTTCGCAGCTAATCGGGAAACTGTCTCGAAAACAATCGGGAAAC
>CAZUZR010000037.1:1469-13327 GCA_964625025.1 uncultured Planctomycetia bacterium
GCTCGAGACGTTTTCGCAGCTAATCGGGAAACTGTCTCGAAAACAATCGGGAAACAGTTTCCTTCTTGGAGTTAAGACACTTTTCCGATGGGATTGGAAAACGTCTCTAAAACGTTCCCAAAACAAAATAATGATGAGAAACGCAGCAGCAATAACTTTGGCTGTGATTTTATTGTTTATCGCAGGCTGTGCCACAGTTCCGATGAGAACAGGGGTAAGCGCGCTTTCCGCTCAAGCGGTAAAAGTAGGCGGCGTAGATTATATCCCCGCAACTGTATTGGCAAGTTATTACCGGATGCAATGGCAGTGGGAGCCGATTGCGAAGAAAGTAGAGCTTACGAAAGGAAAATCCTCGTTTATTTTTCACGTTGGGACGGATTTAGCAATCGTAAATGGCAGATTAGAGAAATTGAGCAGCCCCATTGTTTTTTATGAAGGGGCAGTAGTTATTCCGTCGGATTTTGCGATTAAAAGGGTGGCAAAGATTTTAGGCCCGCCTGAGGTTGTAACGAGGGTACCCCCACCTTTAATTCAGAAATACGCAATAAGAAAAATCGTAATCGACGCAGGCCACGGCGGACGTGACCCAGGCGCAATAGGCAGGAACGGATTAAGAGAAAAAGATTTAGTTTTAGATATTGCAAAGAGAATAAAAGATGAGTTGAGCGGCAACGGCATAGACGTCATATTGACAAGGGATAGGGATAAATTCGTATCGTTATACAGAAGGGCGCAGATAGCCAACGATAACGATGTAGATTTTTTTGTAAGCATTCACGCAAATGCCGCTCGGCTCAAAGGCGCAAATGGATTTGAGGTCTATTATTTGTCAGATGCGGTTGACGACACTGCCCGTGCGGTTGAGGCGGCAGAGAATGCATTTTTAGAATTTGATGATTCATCTTTCTATTTTCGAAATACAAACCTTGAAGCCACACTTTGGGATTTAGTCTATACTGAGAACCGCGAGGAATCAGTCGAACTCGCCAAATACATCGCAAAAGCCGTTGATGATTCAACGTCCATAAGAAATCGTGGCGTAAGGAGCGCACGGTTTTATGTATTAAAGGGCGTTCGGATGCCATCGGTTTTAGTCGAAGTGGGATTTATCTCTAACCCCGCCGAAGAGGTTGATATGAAGCAATCTTCTTATCGGCAAGCGGTGGCATATGCAATAGCACAGGGGATATTAAATTATAAAAGGATTTATGAATCCACGGATGGATTTACAAGATGAGTCCCGTTAGAAATCTTACTCTCTAACGGGGAGGAATGGAGGAATTTCTAACGGGATGAGGGATAGCCCAATAGGAGTTTTCGATTCAGGCGTTGGAGGTTTAACGGTCGTCAAAGAACTTATTAAGGAGTTGCCAAAAGAAGATATTATCTATTTCGGCGATACCGCCCGCGTGCCTTATGGCACAAAGTCGCCATCGACGGTAAAAAGGTACTCAATCGAAAATACGCTTTTTTTGCTTAAATTCAATGTAAAATTACTTGTAATTGCTTGCAATACATCTTCAGCGATTGGTTTATCCCTGCTTCAGAAATTTTTTAGCATCCCGATAATTGGGGTTATAAAGCCGGGCGCAAAAGCTGCCATCCGCTCAACGAGAAATAGCAGGGTTGGAGTAATAGGGACGCATGCCACCATTTCAAGCGGCGCATATGAAAGGGAGATAAAACATCTAAACAATAATGTTAAAGTTTTAGGACAGAGTTGCCCATTGTTTGTCCCATTGGTTGAGGAGGGTTGGATAAAAGACGAGATAGCAAAGAGCGTTGCTGTCAAATATTTAGCTCCCCTAAAGAAGAAAAAAATTGATACGCTTATTTTGGGCTGTACGCATTACCCGCTTTTAAGGCCTATAATTCAAGATGTAATGGGCAAAGATGTAAAATTGGTTGATTCAGCGGAGGAGACAGCGAAAGAGGCAAAGGACCTGTTAGAGGAATGCGGACTAAAATCCGATAGTAAAAGAAAGGGAAGTTTAAAGTTTTATATAAGCGATGAGCCGGATAAATTTGCTTTGGTGGGAAAAAGGTTTTTGGGAAGAAACGTAGGTTCGGTTGAGAAAATAAAAGATGTTTGAGGTATCTGTAAGAAGTAGTTTTAGCGGGGCACATAGGCTTAGGGGTTATCGCGGGAAATGCGAAGAATTGCACGGCCATAATTGGGATGTTGAAGTCTGCATCGGCACAAGTAAATTAGACGAAACAGGAATCGCATTAGATTTTAAGTTATTAAAGCAAAAGTTAAGCGATGTATTGGCAGAATTTGACCACTGCGATTTAAATAAGTTGCATTATTTTAAAAAGGCAAATCCATCCGCAGAGAATATCGCAAAATATATTTATACGAATCTAAAAAAATCACTTAAAATAAAAGGGATAAAATTAGTCCGCGTATCTGTCTGGGAGACAGAAGACTCCTGTGCCACTTTTTCTGAATAGATGAACCCCGTTAGAAACTTTATGACTAACGGGGGTAAGAAGAGGTTTCTAACGGGGTGAAAGCGGTAGTATTACTTTCCGGCGGGATAGATTCGAGCACGACGTTATATTACGCTAAAGATAAAGGTTACGATTGTCATTGTTTAATCTTCGACTACGGGCAGCGACATAAAAAAGAAATAGAAAGTGCAAAGAAGGTCGCTAGAGTTTGTGGCGCAGGTTGGCAGGTTGTGAAATTTGATTTACCGTGGAAGGGAAGCGCTCTTTTAGATAAGAAGATGAAAATTCCAAAAAGAAGGGGTCCAAGCGAGATGACGAACAAAATCCCGTCAACTTATGTGCCTGCGAGGAATACGATATTTTTAAGTTTTGCCACATCTTATGCTGAGGCGATAGGTGCGAAGGCGATATTCATAGGGGCGAATGCAATAGATTTTTCAGGCTACCCGGATTGCCGTCCAGCGTATTATAATATATTTAGGAAACTCATTAAACGCGCAACAAAGGTTGGTGTTGAGGGAAACGGGATTAAGATATTTACGCCGTTAATAAAAATGACAAAGGCCCAGATAATAAGATTAGGGATGAGGTTAAAAGTTCCCTACAAATATTCCTGGTCGTGTTATAAGGGAGGAAATCGTCCCTGCTTAGTGTGCGATTCCTGCATCTTAAGGGCAAAGGGATTTGATGAGACGGGATTTATTGACCCCGCACCTTCCTACTTCGAAGAAACGCTATGCAGCAAGAAGGTGCGGGGTTGACCCGTTTGCCCTGTCTGCCGACAGGCAGGAAAAGATGAGAATAATAACAAGACCTCCAACTGCAAGAATTTCTGAAATTTTTTCGTCTATACAGGGGGAAGGAATTTATGCAGGAGAGCCGCATATCTTTGTCCGTTTCTACGGGTGTAATATGAGTTGCGTTTACTGCGATACGCCAAGCGATGGCATTTCGAAAGATACGACCCTTAGGTCAGCGATAGATAGGATTTTAGATTTAAATAAAGATAAAGCGATTCGCACAGTCTCCTTGACAGGCGGCGAGCCTTTGTTATATTCTAATTTCCTTAAGATTCTAATGCCAAACTTGCGAGAAAAAGGATATAAAATCTATTTGGATACAAATGGCGTCCTTCCCGATAAATTAAAGGAAGTCATAGATTTTGTGGATGTTTTAGCGATGGACATAAAGTTACCTTCTGCGACTCGCGATAGGCCTTTCTGGAATGAACACAGAGAATTTTTGATTATTGCGAAGTCAAAGGATATTTTTATAAAAATTGTCATAACTGCCGAAACGAATAAAGGCGATTTCGATAAGGCGGTTGAGCTTATAAAGAGCGTCGATAAGAACCTACCGCTTATATTACAGCCCGCTTCACAATTTAGGGATTTTAATGCTGTTCCCAAAACTTCAGTTTTGATGAAATGGCAAAAATCGGCGAACTCTAAATTGAAGGACGTCAGGATAATTCCACAGATGCACAAAAGATGGGGATGCCAGTGAGAGAGGTCAGCGTAAGCAGGATAAAAGATATTGTCGCTCAGCTTGCGATTGAGGCGAATCTATTTTTAAGGAAGGATGTGCTTCGCGCACTTAAAAAGGCGTATTTGGGAGAACGAAAAGCCCAGGCGAGAAAGATTTTAAAGACATTGATTGAAAACGTCGATATTGCGTCGAAGGAGAAACTTCCGATTTGTCAGGATACCGGAATGGCAACTGTATTTTTAGAGATAGGGCAGAGCGTAAGGTTGGTTGGCGGCGATTTAGAGAAGGCGATAAATGACGGCATAAGAGAGGGCTATAAAAAAGGTTTACTTCGAAAATCTGTTGTTTCCGACCCATTGTTGAGAATAAATACGAAAGATAATACGCCAGCTGTAATTCATACAAAGATTGTGCCCGGTAATAGAATAAAGATTTCAGTTTCGCCAAAGGGATTTGGAAGCGAGAATAGAAGCGCAACGAAGATGTTTAAGCCGACCGAGAGTGTGGAGAGGATAGAGGGATTTATTATCGAAACAGTAAAAAATGCCGGACCGGATGCATGTCCGCCGTTTATCGTCGGCGTTGGAATAGGCGGGACTTTGGATAAGGCCTGTATGTTAGCTAAAGAAGCGCTTCTTCGTCCGATAGATAAACGAAATTCAAAAGCGCACATTGCAAGGCTCGAGAAGGAATTGCTTAAAAAGATTAATAATTTAAATATCGGCCCGATGGGTTTAGGCGGCATCGCAACCTGTTTAGGGTTGAACGTAGAAACATTCGCGACTCACATCGCGGGTTTACCGGTCTGCGTTAGCATCTCTTGCCATGCGACTCGAAGCGCCACAAAAATAATATAGGGACGGTTCTGATGCTAATCGGGAAAGTGTCCCCTCTTGAGAAGATGAAAAGAATAAACGTTCCTTTTAAAGATAAAGAGATCGAAGGTCTAAGAGCAGGCGATGAGGTTTTGTTAGACGGCTACGTGTATACTGCCCGCGACCAGACCCATTTAAGATTAGTGAAAGACCTTGCAAGGGGAAAATCGCCGATTAATTTAAAAGGTCAGGTCATCTATTACGCTGGTCCGACTCCGACTCCAAAAGGCAAGGTAATAGATTCCTGCGGGCCGACGACGAGCAGCAGGATGGATGATTTCACCCCTGCCTTACTTAAAGCAGGACTTAAGGGGATGATTGGGAAGGGCAGGCGCTCAGAAGAAGTAAGGCAAGCGATTAAAAAATATAAGGCGGTCTATTTTTTAACTATTGCAGGCGCTGGCGCATATCTTTCGAAGAAGATAGTTGAAGCAAAACCGATAGCATATAAAGATTTGGGTGCGGAGGCAATTTATAGATTAAGGGTAAAGAATTTTCCGGCAATAGTGGGAATAGATTCAAAAGGCAATTCGGTATATAAATAAGAGGAAGGCCAGACAATGATAATGCGACAAGACGGAAGGGGCACTGAGATTTTAAGGAAAGTAAATATTACGCGAAATTATATGAAATTCGCTGAGGGGTCGTGTCTTATCGAATTGGGCGACACGAAAGTAATTTGTACCGCCTCAGTCGATGAGAACGTCCCGCAATTTTTAAAAGGCAAAGGCACTGGCTGGATAACAGCGGAATATGGTATGTTGCCCCGCTCGTGTCAGACGCGAGCCCAGAGGGAAGGCGCGCGGGGGTCCATAAGCGGCAGGACTCACGAGATACAGAGATTAATCGGGCGGTCTTTGCGGGCCGTTGTGGATATGACTTTATTGGGCGAGCGGACTATTTGGATTGACTGCGATGTAATTCAGGCCGACGGCGGGACGCGAACAGCATCAATAACAGGAAGCTTTGTCGCGCTTGCCGACGCATTAATCGGACTTAAGAAGAAAGGCGTAATAGATAAATTGCCAATTTTAGATTATGTCGCCGCAACAAGTGTCGGCATAATAAATGGCGAACCCGTTTTAGATTTGACCTTTGAAGAAGATGCAAAAGCAGATGTCGATATGAATATAGTTATGACCGGCAAAGGAAAATTCATAGAGATACAAGGCACCGCCGAAGGCGAGCCTTTCGAAGAGCCGCAAATGCAACAGTTAATCGCACTGGCTAAGAAAGGCATAGTCCAATTGATTGAAATTCAGAAGAAGGCACTTGGAATTTAAAGTGTTTGAAATCGTCCTCGCCTCCAGAAATAAAGAGAAGAAAAAAGAATTAAAAGTTCTCCTTAATGGTTTAAAAATTAAAATATTAGACCTCAACGATTTTCCCGCCGCCCCAAAGGTTGAAGAAAAAGGCAAGACCTTCGATGAGAACGCCAAGACAAAAGCTCTCGCAATCGCAAAGTTCACTAAAAAATTGACCTTGGCTGACGATTCCGGATTGGAAGTAAAGGCGTTGGGGCGGCAACCCGGCGTTCGCTCAGCGAGGTTTGCAGGCGAGGGCGCAACCTATGCGGCGAATAATCGCAAATTGTTAAAATTATTATCAGGCGTTCCAAAGTCTCAACGACAAGCCAGATTCGTATGCGCAATCGCAATTGTCGATAAAAAAGACTTAGTTGGAGTGGCTCGAGGTGAATGTAACGGATGGATTTCATTTGCTCCGAAAGGAAAAAGCGGCTTTGGATACGACCCTCTATTCGTCTATCCTCGATACAATAAGACGTTTGCAGAATTAGGCCCTAAAATTAAAAATAAAGTGAGCCATCGCGCGCGGGCTTTAAAAAGGGCAAGGGCGATTATTCGGAAGCACCTTCGAAAATACCTTTGAATTTATCCAATAATTTCTTTTGGAAAATCTTATCTATCGGAAATGGTTTAATTGCATATTTTGGCTCTTTAAGCGTGCCTTTCAGTTTTATATCGCCGATATAATTTCCTGCTTGGTCTAACAGCAGGTCCCTTAAAGGACCTAATCCTGTCGGCGTCGCCAAAAGGTTTTTTGCAAACGCAGCAGTGACTGAAAAATCCAAATTGCCGTCAAAATCTACGCTGCCATCATAGACGAGGTTCATCTCGGTTGCGTGGATTTCGGTATCGCTTGTATAGATGGCCTTGTTCCCGACGGTAAAACTTCCACGCGCTTCTCTAAATACTATTTTATCAACGCCGGGGATGAATAATATATTTGCAAGGCCCGCGAATACGGGCAATTCCCATAATTTCCCGTTAACTATAGCGAATCGGCCCTTGCCTCTTAAGGTTTCTATGTTGTTTCCGAAGCCGCCGAACTCAGCGTTTGCGTAAAAAAGTCCGCGCAAATCGTATTTTTTAAGTTCCGTGTCATTTTTCCATTTGCTTATATCAACGTCTTTGATATCGAGCTCAATTGCATATTGAGGGTTTTTCTGGGCGTAATCAATCGCGACATTAGCGACGAGATTTCCTCCATACGGTCTTGCGGCAATTGTAGGCATGGACACGAAATTATCCTTAAATTTATATTCTAAATAGCAGTCGTCAAATTTTAATTTTTTAACCTGAAGTTGCGGCGATCCCACTTTTAATTCCATAGCCCAAGTCTTCTGGTCTTTCCATTTCCCGGCGAAATAGAATTTGGCCGATAGTTCTCCGCTTACCTCATTTTTGGTAAGAAGTTCAACGTTCTTTTGAGGCAGGTAATTTTTTAGTTCGTTTATATCCAACGCAATGCTGCCGTAAACATTCAAAAGCGGGTCCTTAAAATCAGAGACCGCCCCAAAGAGGTTGAATTTTATATTCTTATATTTCCCTTCAAATTTGCTAAGCGTAGCCAAGGCCTCTTGCAAGACGAAATTCGTCTTAAGATTTAGATCTTCCGAGAGCAGCGCCAAGTTAAATTGAGGGGTTTTGAAATTTGTTATATCGCCGTTCAAAGCATATTTTTTATCGTCATAAATTCCGGAGAAGTCTTTTAAAGTTGCAGAATTTGCCTTTGATATAAGCGTTCCGTTTATCGAGGTTATCGGTTTCGGCAAAAATTTCGCGCTTACGTTGCAATTTGATAGGAAAGAAATAAGGGTATAGTCCAGCGGAGTTTTACCTTTAAGCAAGCCACTTATGCTCAAAGTCATTTGACTTACTCCACCTATTTCGTAGTCCTTTAATTTTTCCTTTTGCTCAGCAGTTAAGAATTCGCTAAGTTTAGCTAAATTTACCGTAGTTTTTGCCGTCAGGGCAAGGAATGGATTTGTGTAATCTTTTAGAGTTCCTGCAAGCGTAAAATCTAAACTACGTGATGTACCTTTTATTGAATCGGCCCATAGTTTCGTCTCATTGAAAAATAATTTTCCGTTTATTTTTTCGACGACGTCGAAAGTCGGCATACCGCGAACCACAGCATCTTTTAAAAGCGCATCGCCGTTGTATTTTAGCGTCGTTTTATCATTGGGATTTAAGGATGCCTGAGCATTTACATCAATGTCGCTTTTTGCGGAGAATTTTTCGCCTGTTAAATTAAGGCCCGCCAGGTTCGAGGAAGTTTTGATAGCGAAAGAATCTTTAGAATATGCGAGGTCCAAGTTTCCGTTTATTTTGCCGGATAAATTTTTAAAATCGCCCAGCGCCATATTCTTTAATTGCAGGTTAAGGAGGGTCTCTTTTAAGAGAACATTTGCGGTATATTTTAGAGTCGTTTTATCCTTTGGATTAAAATCGACCTTTCCTTTTACATCGACAACGCCTTTAGCAGTGTAGTCATCGGCGGTTAAGTTTAGGTTTGTTATTGTCGAAGCCGTTGAGATTTTAAAAGCATCCGTCGTCGAATAGGTAAGGTCAGCATCCCCGCTTAAATTTCCCGATAAAGATTTAAACGGCAAGCCCACGTAATACGGCTGAAAATCTGCCAGCGGAATGTCCTTTAGTTGTAGGTTAAGCGTTGCCTGTTTTTTGATTGGGTCGAATTCGCCCTTCGCGGCGATTGAATTTTTCTGCTTGGTTGCAAGTTCCGAATTTAATCTATATTTAATTTTTAATGGATATGAGACCGACGCCTGGAAATCCAAGTTTTTTAATTCCTTTGTGAACATAGGCGAAATGGCGCGGTCCTCGAACGTGCAAGTCGCGTCGGAGAAGGCGACTTTGTAGATGTAGACTTTAAATTGCGGCGCTTGTGACGGTAGAGGCGCCTGTGGCGATGGTGCTTGTTGTAATGGTTGTTGAGGCGCAGTCTCCGTCGTTGTGGTTGCAGGCGGTACGACTTGTGAAGATGCTGCTTTTGGCGGCGCCACTTCCCTTGGTTTTAAGAATTCGAGCGACTCAAAATTCCACTTATTCTCATTGTCTATTGTTAAAATAAATTTTGGCGAGTCAACGCTTATCAGCGGGATTATTATCTTCTTTTCCTGAAAGATGGGAAGGTATAAGACGTTGAAATATAACCTTTCTATTTTAAGAAATGTCCTTTGATATTTCGGGTCGTCGGAGATTGTAAGATTCTTTAATGCGATGCCCCTAAACGGATTGAAATAGATGCTTTCTAATGTTACCCTTCGCCCAGTGGATTTTGTGAGGTAGTCTATTACAAGCGCCTTGCCTTTGGCGGGGAGGATATATTCGTTTGCATACCACAGCCCTATGGCAGCGAATATAATGAGGACTACTAGAAAAAATAGGAGTTTTCTAAAAAACGGAATACCTCGGCGCTTTGTTTGCTTTTCCATATTTATTTATTGTATTCGATTTAGCTTTGCTTTTCAATCGAAAAGAAAAGGGTTTGATTTTTAGGCGATAAATTGGTAAAATTTAGGCAAGATTCGGGGCGTGGCTCAGCTTGGCTTAGAGCGCGTGGTTTGGGACCACGAGGTCCTCGGTTCAAATCCGAGCGCCCCGACCAGCTTAATTTTTTACGAGGCGCCGCAAGGCGCAAAAAGCGAATCAAATTTATTTAAGGACTTGAGCTTTTTTGCGACGCGCCTGTAGCTCAGTTGGATAGAGCAACTGCCTTCTTAAGGAGCCTCTATGCGGAATCAAACGCATAGAGTGGATGCAGCTATATGCAAGGACCCCCAATGATTAAATGTTGGGCGACTTGCAGGCAACCGCTGAACTGTCAGGTAGTCAGTATAATATTGGCAAGAAAGGAGGTGAAGAATGCACCATACCAAAGCGAAAGGGGATATCGGCTTAACGAAAGTCATCGCCGATCTGACGGCAAAAGGATACGTTCCTTGTATACCGCTATCTGATCATCAAGCTTATGATATTGTCGCGGTTGCTAAAGATGGATCAGTATCTAAATTGCAAGTGAAATATGCTAGTCTAAAGCGTAATGGAACAATCGAAGTCAGATTTAGGCGAAGTTGGGCTGATAAGAATGGCACTCATATTGGGCATTACACAAAAGACGAGTTTGATTATTATGCTATCTATTGTCCAGAACGAGGTGTTGTCCTTTATGTGCCGAATAGTCCAGATTGCCCTAAGGTAATACGCTTTGATAAAACCGCCAATAATCAGACGCAGTATGTAAAATGGTTCAGTGACTACCTGAAGTTAGAACGGGAGTCCTCAGAGACTATACGCTGCACACCTGAAACGGTGAAGACATAGTCCAGACCGCAACATTTTTGGCCGAAGTAATTCGGTGCGGCAAGCTAAGCAGTGGGTCGGGCGTTCGAGTCGCCCCAGGCGCGCCAAAATTTGCTAGTCCGAAGGAACGAAATGATTATTTACGAAGAAATACTCAGAGAATTTCAAAGGCAGAAAGTAAAATATATTATTGTCGGTGGGGTTGCCTTTAATCTGTTGGGTGGATATCGAAATACGCTTGATTTGGATATTCTGGTTCAAATGACAGATGGTAATCTTCGTAAGGTAGTAACTATACTAAAAAAAGCAGGTTATCACGTTAAACAGCCCGTTGATCCCATAGGAATAGCCGACAAAAAGACGCGTGAAGATTGGATTAGAAACAAACACATGAAAGCATTTAATTTTTATAAAGGAGAAAGAAGCTACGAAGAAGTTGACATAATAATAGATACTCCTGTTGATTACAGTACGGCTATTAAGAATGTAAAAAAAATAAAAATTAGAAACCTGAATCTTATAGTTATTTCTCCGAGAGATTTGATAAGGATGAAAAAAAGCAGCGGAAGGGAAAAAGACGCAGAGGACATAAAGACGCTAACATTATTGGGAAACTAATATGATATTTAAATGGGAATCTGAGAGGGAAAGAATCTTAAGGGGTGCAAAGATATCCCCCTTAAAAAAATTAGAAGCTTTTAGGTTAATGAACGAATTAGCGGATAAGGTATTAACAAACAAACAGAAAGCAATCCGCCGAAAATTGAGAGAAAAATTCTGATGTTAACTAAATCGTGGTGGGTGTAGCTCAGTTGGTTAGAGCACGAGACTGTGGCTCTCGGTGTCGCGGGTTCGATCCCCGTCACCCACCCCAGTAAATTCTTTCTCCTCGGCAAAGGAGATTACATTGTCTGTGTCCTGACAAAAGACGCGAAGAATAGCAGCGTGGCAAAGGAGTTTATTTCGAAAATCGCTTTTGATGTTTACGACTATTATATGTAATAAAAAAAGAAATAGCCGGAAATAAACACCATGACCAAAAATATCAAGAAAATAGCGTTCATAGGCAACTATCTCCCTAGGCGTTGCGGCATCGCGACTTTTACCACGGATCTTTGCGAGACATTTGCGACCCTGAACCCATCTGTCCAGGCATTCGCGATCCCTGTCACAGATATTGAGGAAGGTTACGATTACCCGGAGCGCGTCCGTTTCGAGATCAAGGAACAGGATATAGATTCGTATAAAGCGGCGGCGGATTTCCTAAACCTGAACAATATTGATGTTGTCTGCCTTCAGCACGAATTCAGTATTTTCGGCGGGGACGCCGGCAGTTACATATTAGCGTTATTACGCCAATTGAAGATGCCTATCATAACGACCCTCCATACGGTACTGCAAAATCCATCCGCGC
>CAZUZR010000038.1:0-12856 GCA_964625025.1 uncultured Planctomycetia bacterium
TTGTGCAATGTTATTGACACTAAATCTAATTTGGAGGAATTTCGTTCGGGATGAACCCCGCCCTTTCTGCAAAGAAGAGAAGCCGCGAAGTAAGAAAGAGCGGGGTGAAGGTATTAATTACCTGCGGCGGCACGGGTGGGCATATATTTCCGGGAATCAGCCTTGCGCAGGAACTTAAAGGTAGAGACATCGTTAAAGATATTATTTTAGTCGGCACGAGCCATCCGCTCGAGAGGAAGATATTTAGTTTAGCGGGTTTGCCGTACGCCATTATACCAACTGCGAAGTTGGCAGTTTATAATCCTTTTAAATTCTTGCTCTTTCTGATAAAGTTTACGGCCGCTTCTTTTAAATCGGTTTGGATATTGTTGAAATTTAATCCTGAACGCGTTATTGGATTTGGCGGCTACGCTTCGTTGCCAGTATGTATCTTTGCTGCGATATTAGGCAAGCGCCTTTTTATTCATGAGCAGAATTACCTGCCCGGCTTGGCGAACAAAATGCTCTCAGGCGTGGCGACGGCGGTCGCAGTAAGTTATAAAGAAACATGCGAATTCTTTAAGGGGAAAGCAGTTTACGTCGGGAATCCGATAAGGAAACGACTCTTAAAAAACGACAAAGAGCAAGCGATTAAGTCATTTGGCTTGAAGGTAGAGAAATTTACAATTTTGGTGATGGGGGGCAGCCAAGGTTCGCATAGGATAAATATGCTCGTGTGCGACCTCTTGGCATTATTAAGCGATGAAGAGAAGAAGCAAATACAGATAATTCAGATAGCGGGACCGCGTGATTATGACGTAGTTTATGATAGATATTGTAAGTGCGGCATTGAGGCGAAGGTTTACGATTTCGTCGACGACATAGGCCTTGCTTATCGTGCGGCAGATTTGGTTATTTCAAGGGCGGGCGCAACAGCGATTTTTGAGATTGCAGCCTTAGGGCTTCCCTCGATATTGATTCCTTACAGATATGCTGGAGGCCATCAATATTATAATGCGATGGCAATTGAGAAACAGGGTGGCGCGGTTATTGCGGATGAGACGAAATTAACGCCCGCAATTTTAAAGGAGAAGATATTCGAATTAAAAAACAATAGGGCGCGGTTAAATACCATATCGGAATGTGCGAGGCGTTTTTCCGTGCCGGACGCAGCCAAACGCTTGGCGGATTATGTTCTTGGGATTTAAAGTTATGTTAAACATATATTATCAAAATTTCGATTTTCGTCTTCGCCGCACCGCTCGATTTGACCCAGCGAGTCAAATCTCGCTCGGAGAATCTTCTCGCTCTGCCTTAAGGTTAAGTGGCAGGCAACCGTGTCCGGCCGCCTCACAAACTCGGCGGCGTCGACAAGCATGCGCTCCTTATTCGTCGCGCGTCGACCCCCTCGAATCTTCTACGTGCGGCTCCAGTCGAAAATCTTTATTTTTTATTATAATATTGCATAGGCTTGTGTCCGCAAGGAACCTTTTAAAGTCCTTAGCGGGCTAAGGTTTCCGCCCGCTATTAAAATCAAGCGGAAGAGCGAGGACTAAAGCGGAGCGAGAAAAACCTCGCTGGGGTTTTTCGAGCGTTTCCTTAAGGAACACAAGCCGAAGCATCAGGATAATTATGATGAAACTAAACAGCAAAAAACATATCCATTTCATAGGCATAGGCGGAATCGGGATGAGCGCAATAGCGCAGGTTGTGCTGCGGATGGGCCATAAGGTGACAGGTTCCGACGTAAACTCCTCGCATCTTATCGACAAAATTACCTCTTATGGCGGGGAGGTATCTTTAGGGCATGATGAAAAGAATATCGGGGCAGCAGATATTGTGGTATTTTCCTCCTCGATCACAGCACAGAACCCTGAATTAAAGGCGGCGCGAGATAAGAAGGTCCTCACCCTGCATAGGGCCGAGATGCTCGCATTGGTTATGAATGGCAAAATAGGAATTGCCGTTACAGGCGCACACGGAAAGACGACGACCGCTTCTTTGATATCGCATATCCTATTTCGCACAAAATTAGACCCAACCGTTATATTAGGTGGCGAAGTTAAATCGATTAGCGGAAATGCCGTATTAGGTCGGGGAGATTATTTTGTGGTCGAGGCGGATGAGAGTGACGGTTCATTCGTTCATTTAGCGCCTTACTACTGCGTTATTACGAATATCGATGAGGAGCACCTCGATTACTACAGAAATATGGGCGAGATAATGTCTTCGTATATGAAGTTCATCGAGAGGATAAAGCCTGAAGGAAGGCTCTTCGCTTGCGGTGACTGCGATAACTTAAAGCGCCTACTAAAAGGTTATTCGAAAGAAGTAGTTTATTTCGGCCTATCAAAGAATTACGATATCTATCCTGAGGATATCGTAATGCGTAACTCACATTCGGAGTTTAACGTTATTTATAAGGGAGATAATTTGGGCAGGGCTGCGTTAAATATCCCAGGAATCCATAATGTTTCAAATGCGATGGCGGCGTTTGCAGTCGCCTTCGAGATCGGATTGGATTTCAAAACTATAAAAGAGGCAGTAGATGGTTTCGGTGGGGCAGCGAGGAGGTTTCAGAAAAGATATTCTAAAGGCAAAATAAGCGTAATAGACGATTACGCCCATCATCCTGCGGAGATTAACGCAACGATACTCGCCGCGAAGAATTGGAATCCCAAACGTCTGATAGTTGCCTTTCAGCCGCACAGGTTCTCGAGGACAAAGTATTTAAAGGGCAAGTTCGGAAAGTGTTTTAAATCCGCAGATCATCTCATCATAACCGATATCTATGCTGCGTCCGAAGAACCGCTAGAGGGAGTTTCAGTAAAAGATATATATAAGGAATTCAAAAAAGAGTGGCATAAGGGTGCTATATTTTTGCCAAAAAATAATATTAAAAATTATCTCTTAAAGTATGTTAAACCTGGCGATATGATATTGGTTTTAGGTGCCGGCGATGTAACTTCCATAGCGCAGGAGCTGGCTGACGAACTGTCGCTTGAAAGGTAAGGTGAGATGAAGAGGGGAAGGATGAAATTTATAAAGGGCCAAGTCAAATACGATGAGCCGATGAGCCGCCATACAACGTTTCAAATCGGTGGGCCAGCGGATGTTTGGGTTGCGCCCAGCGATGCCGAAGACCTTTTAAATATTCTGCAATACGCTAAAGATAACCAAATAGCTCTATTTGTCTTAGGCGGCGGCAGCAAAATTTTGGTCGCAGACAAAGGCATTAGGGGATTTGTGATAGTTTTAAACAGTCCCAATTTCAGATATATAAAATTCAATGGGGAAGTTTGCGATTTAGGCTGCGGAACAAAGATATCAGAATTCCTTTCTAAAAGCGCTCAGCGGAATTTAGGGGGATGCGAATTTTTGGCAGGTTTGCCAGGCACAATAGGCGGAGCGTTAATTATGAACGCTGGTTCGCCTTCAAATGGCATAGGCGATTACGTTGAGGAGGTTATTGCGGTTAAGGATCTGAAAGCCTTAACATTAAAGAAGGACCAAATAGAGTTTTCATATAGGAATTTTGCGCTAAGTGAATTTACCCCCCACCAAGATTTCTTTGGTGCGGGATTTATTTTATTGAGCGCGAAGGTTAAATTGGCCAAAAAGGATGAAGCGGTAATCCGTGCGGAGATTAAGGATAATTTGAATAATAAAAGACAAGTTCAGGATTTGGATTACCCAAGCGTCGGATGCATATTCAAGAATCCATCAGAAAGCATCTCAAGCGGAAAGCTGATAGAGCTCTCAGGTTTTAAAGGGCATTCAGCCGGCGATGCATATGTTTCTACAAAGCATGCAAACTTCATACTCAATCGAGGGCGAGCAATGGCATCCGATGTTTTACGCCTTATAGATGAAATTCAAAAAAAGGTTTTTAAAGACCATGGGATTATGTTAGAATTAGAGGTCGTACTCGTTGGAGAATTTTAATGGATAGGAATTTCGGTCGAATTGGCGTTTTGATGGGGGGACCATCTGCTGAAAGGGAGATTTCCCTTCGTTCTGGAAAAGCAGTCTTAGAGGCACTGTTAAGTAAGGGCTACGATGCAAGGCCGATTGAATTATACAAGCCTACAAAGGTTCAACTAAAAACACTTGATATCGATGTCGCTTTTATCGCCCTGCATGGGAGTTTCGGTGAAGATGGCCAACTTCAATCGATGCTGGAAGAGCTGAACATCCCGTATACTGGCTCAAGGGTTAAGGCAAGTCGCTTGGCGATGGATAAAATCGCTTCGCGAAAGCTCTTTCAAAGAGTTCGCCTTTCTGTGCCTAACTACGAAGTGCTGATAAATGGTGCGAGTCCCGTAAGAAAATTTTCTAACGGGACGAACCCAAATATAAAATTTGGAATGCCAGTCGTCGTTAAACCGTCTGCGCAGGGCTCTTCGGTCGGGCTTACAATCGTCGATAGAATTGAGCAGTTGCAGGGTGCCATAAATCGGGCATTCGAATTTGGCGAGGAGATAATCATCGAGGAATATATTGAGGGTAAAGAGATTACAGTTGGAATCCTTAAGGACCAGCCGCTACCTGTCATTCAGATAGTTCCGAAGCGCAGGTTCTATGATTATGTTGCAAAATATACCTCTGGAATGACAGAATATCTGGTTCCCGCTCCGATTTCAAAGGTCGAATTCAAAACGGCACAGGAAGCAGGCCTTCGAGCACATAACTGTTTAGGCTGCAGGTCGTTCTCGAGGGTCGATATGATATTGAATAATGACGGCATCCCTATAATCTTGGAGGTAAACACGATCCCCGGTTTGACCCAGCTTAGCCTTCTTCCTAAAGCGGCCAAGGTAGCTGGAATAGAGTTTTCTGAATTGTGCGAGAAGATGCTTGAGTCTGCCTTTTAAAGATATGATGCCATGTAAATTAAATAAAGGTATGATTACACCGATTAAAGATTAGATTACACAGATTAAGGTTTGCGTCGATAATCTGTGTAATCTGCTTTTAAAATCTGTGTAATCAATGTAATCCTTATTTATGTTACAGAGCAATATGAGAAGAAGACGTCGGGCGTTAAAATTTGAATTCATAAACAAAAGCGGCGATTACGTCAGTAGGAATAAGAAAGCCCTTTTCATCGTATTTGTATTATGTGCGCTAGGTATAGGCGCAGCCTTTCGGCTATATAATTTTTTACGGACTTCTTCGATGTTCGATTGCTATGCCATCGAGATCGTAAAATTAAGTGAAGGTGAAGGGCTTCAAGCCAAAAAGGAATTTTTTAAATTGAGCCACAAGGCAAACATTTTTACGGCTGACCCGAACGCGCTTTCGAATAAGATTAAGGAAGCCCATCCAGAATTTCAGAACGTTTTGATAACCAAATATCTTCCAAATAGACTTATCGCAACGATTATAGACAGGGTAGCAGTTGCTAAGATAAGGGTCGGAAGGATTTATCAAGTTGATTATGAAGGTATGACCTTGCCGCAGGTTTCAGGAAGCGAACTCGAATCATTGCCTCTTATAATAGGGCTGGAGTCGCAACTGTTTAATCCAAGCATAGGAAAAAAAGTTAAATCCCAGAGGCTCTCGAAGGCGTTAGACCTTCTGGCATTAATCATGCGAGCAAAGGAATTTAAGGGTTCGTCGGTTGAGTTAATAGATGTCTCCTTACCTTTGAATACCACTTTTAAAATTGACGGCATAAATATAATTTTAGGCGAAGGCGAATTCGAGAGGAAGTTAGAATTGTTATCCAGAATTTTAGGCGACCCAAAGATACAAAGACAAAATGTCGATTACGTCGATTTAAGATTCACCGATGTCGTTATAGGCACTAAGCCCCGTTAGAAAAATGTTTTTCTAACGGGGTAAACAGATGAATAATAGAAGGTGCAGGATGAAAAAGGATAAAATCCTTACGGGTTTAAATATAAGCACAAGCCAAATCACCTGTGCGATTTGTACCATCGATGATAAAGGCACAATTTATATCTTAGGCACTGCATCTTCTCAAGCCAAGGGGATAGAAAAAGGCGCTGTCTGCGATTTAAGCGAAGTTGCCTCCTCAATTGCCCAGGCGGTTGAGGAGGCCGAATCGACGGCGCGCAGAAAGGTCGTCTCATTAATTGCAAATTGTGATGGGCCAAATATACGATGTTATAATGCAAGGGGAAGCATAACCATCGCTGATAAAGAGAACGAGATTGCCAAACGGGATATCGAGCGCGTAATTGAAGCTGCGAAAACAATTGTGCTGCCGTTCGATAGGCAGATAATCCATTCCATCGTTCGGGGATTTATCTTAGATGGGCAGGAGGGCATAAAAGACCCGAACGGTATGTATGGGACGAGGCTCGAGGTTGATTTGCAAATCGTCGCAGGGCTCATAACCAATATCCAGAATATTACCAGGGCTATAAATACGGCTGGATTTGAAATGGAAGATATCGTCTTATCAGGAATTGCAGTTGGAGAGACAACTCTGGAGAAACTCGAAAAGGATTTAGGCGTTATCTTAATTTACATTTCCTATCCGACGACGCACATCATCGTATATAACGCAGGCGAGATAAAGTCTATTGAGGTATTAGCAACGGGGGGCGGCGATTTTATCGATTCGATATCCGTCAATTGTAGGGTACCCTTTGAATGCGCTGAAGATATAATGAAGCGAAACGCCACCTTAGATAAAGTTACCGCAGAGGAAGATGAAAAGATTATCTTAAGAATTGGCAGGACGCAACGTTCGATATCGAAGGCCGAAGTATTTAAAGCGATTGAACCAAAAGCGAAAGCCCTTATCTTCGATATCGGCGAGAGATTAAAAAATATGCCTTTTGCGAAAGAGGCGGCATCCGGTTGTGTGGTAGCGGGTGAACTATCTAATTTGGGCGGATTTTTAGAGATGCTGGAATTATCTTTGAATATGCCGGTCAGGTTGGGTTTTGCGAAGAGGATTTTAGATAATGCGGCGGTTATCAATGACCCTCGCTATATCGCTTGCTTGGGGCTCGTGAAGTATTGGGCTCAAGAAGGAACGAAAAGAAAAGTTAGGCGAGATGTCTTTGGAAGAAGCCCCATTGGAAAATTATTGAACAGGGCAAAGGGTATATTTAGCGACTATTTTTGAGGTCTCTAAGGAATTATAGCAGGAGACCTCTGATTACACAGATTACTTAAGATTACGTAGATTTTTCGTTGGAGTTTTAATCTGTGAAATCGAGTTTTGAAATCTGCGTAATCAATGTCATTATTATTTTGTAGACATTACATATGATTTATGAAAATCTGAAGCACGTCAGGAGGAGGATTGAAGAGGCGGCCAGGCGCGTCGGCAAAAGTAGTAGTGATATAGTATTAGTTTGCGTTACGAAAGAGGTTGGAATATCCCAGATTGAGGAAGCGGTAGCAGCGGGCGTTACAGATGTAGGGGAAAATTATATCCAGGATGCGGCAAAGAAATTTAACGCCATTGGAAAAAAAGCCAAATGGCATTTCATGGGTCACCTTCAAAGGAATAAGGCGAAGGAAGCAGTTCGCATTTTCGATTTGATACATTCGGTTGATTCGTTTAAACTAGCGCAGGCAATTTCAAAGCGAGCAGGTGAGTTAGGAATTACAAGAGATGTATTAATAGAGGTTAAGACCTCTGAAGAGGCGACGAAGTACGGGGTTTTGCCTGAAGCGGCATTGAATTTAATCGAAGATATATCCGCCTTGCCTAATTTGAGAGTGATGGGATTGATGACGATGGCGCCGATAGTTGATGCGCCGGAAAAGGCAAGGCCATATTTTAGAAGGTTAAGTGAATTAGCAACGGCGATGGCCGCGAGGAAAATAGGTAACGTTAAAATGCAGTGGCTCTCTATGGGGATGACTCAGGATTTTGAAGTAGCCATTGAAGAGGGCGCAAATATGGTAAGGATAGGCAGTGCGATATTTGAAGGATAAGAGAGTTGGCATTATCGGTTTGGGCAATATGGGTTGCGCCCTATTAAAGGGTTTAATAGAAAGCGACGCAGCAAATAGGAATCGATTGCTCGGATTCGACGTCGACTTAAAGAAATGCAAGGAAATTAAGAGGCGATTCCACATATTGATAACAAAATCCATCGAAGAACTACGCGAACGCTCGGATGTGATAATTATTGCGGTTAAGCCAAAGGATGTGACTTTGGTTTTAGATAGGCTTTATGGAGAAGGTGCACTTCATATCTCAATTGCGGCCGGCATCAAAACTCAGAGAATTGAAGCAAGATTAGGTGGCTCACCCCGCGTGATTAGGGTTATGCCTAATGCGCCCGCTTTGGTCGGCGAAGGGATATCCGCTATCTGTAAAGGCAGATACGCCACGAGGGGCGATTTGGAAGTTGCAAAGGAAATATTTCTTAGCGTAGGCGATTGTTTGGAATTAGATGAGAAATATTTCGATTTAGTAACCGCAATTTCCGGCAGCGGGCCAGCATATTTCTTCTATTTAATTGAGGCATTGATAAAAGCAGGAGAGAGTTTAGGATTAAAAAAAGATGTCTTAAAGAAGTTGGTTGCCAAGACGGCCTTAGGCAGTGCGAGGCTTTTAATCGAGACAAAAGAGGAGCCCCAGATACTTCGTCGACGCGTGACATCGAAGGCAGGCACAACCGAAGCAGCGCTAAGAATATTTGAAAGGGCAGGGACAAAGAAAATAATTGCCGATGCCGTCCGGGCTGCGATGAAGCGTTCTGTGGAATTATCAAGGGGCTAAGATATAATGTTCATATTAGGAAATTTTTTTATTGCGCTTGCTCGTGTTTTAGAGATAGCGATTCCTATATTATATTGGCTTATTCTAGTGCGCGTGTTAATTAGTTGGGTAAACCCAGACCCGTTTAATCCAATTGTCCAGTTTTTAAATAGGACGACGGACCCGGTATTGGCTCCGATTAGAAAATTTACACCTATCCTTGGGCCTTTTGATATCTCGCCGGTGATAGCGATTTTAATGCTTATTTTTTTGCAGAAATTTTTGGTTTCGACCCTAGTCGATTTGGGCATGAAGTTAAAATTACCCTAAACTTAACCGTCTGGCAAGTAAGAGGTTCTAAAAAGGATGGAAGATTTAAAGAGGGGATTAAATGAGACGGTCAAATTTATCAAGTCAGAGTTTAAGGTTTCACCCGAGATCGCGATTATCTTAGGGACGGGTTTAGGAAAACTGGCTCAGAGGTTTAGCGCAGGAAAGAAGATAGGGTATTCCAAAATTCCCAATTTTCCTGTATCTACCGCAATCGGTCACAAAGGCGAATTGGCCTTCGGCAAGATAGGAGATAAAAAGGTAGTGGCATTGGAAGGAAGATTCCATTATTATGAGGGCTATTCGTTACAAGAAGTAACTTATCCCGTAAGGGTGGTCAAGGCGTTGGGCGCAAAGATTTTGATTGTATCAAACGCTGCGGGCGGAATGAATCCATCCTTCAAAGCGGGGGATTTGATGGCGATAGTAGACCACATAAATCTGATGGGGGTAAATCCATTGATAGGACCAAACGATGAGAGCCTGGGCCCTAGATTTCCAGATATGTGCGACCCGTATGATTTAGAATTGATAGGGCTGGCTGAAAAGGTAGCGCTTGAAGAGAAGATAAAATTACATAAGGGAGTTTACGTCGGCGTAACAGGGCCCAATTTAGAGACGAGGGCAGAGTATAGATTTTTACACACAATTGGGGCGGATGCGGTAGGGATGTCAACTGTCCCGGAGGTAATCGTTGCAAGACACGCAGGCCTTCGGGTATTCGGCATAAGTTGCATCACCGATGTTTGTCTTCCCGACGCATTGAAGCCTGCTAATATAGAAGAGATTATCAAAATTGCAAATGAAGCTGAGCCATGCCTTACAAGGCTTATTTATAAGTTAATCGAGAGGATATGATTCCCGTTAGAAATTTTAAAATAGATATTTTGTTTGTCCAAATTAATAAAATATGGTTTTCTGATAATATTATCCCTAAATCTACTTCGGAGGAATTTCGTTCGGGATGAATTATAAAGATACATTAAATTTACCCAAGACAGATTTTCCGATGAAGGCGGACCTTCCCAAGAGGGAGCCTCAAGTTTTAAAATTTTGGGAAGCCAAAGATATAAATCGTCTTATCCGGCAAAAATTTGCAGGGAAGCCAAAATACATCCTACACGATGGCCCTCCATATGCGAATGGCGATATCCATATCGGCCACGCTTTAAATAAGACATTGAAGGACATCATCGTCAAATACAAGACGATGCGCGGATATGATGCGCCGTATGTGCCGGGCTGGGATTGCCATGGCCTTCCTGTTGAACATCAGTTGTTCAAAGAATTAGGGATTTCTAAATCAGAGATAGGACAACTTGAGTTCAGGAAGAAGGCAGAGGATTATGCGATGAAATATGTTGAGGTTCAGAAGGAACAATTCAAAAGGCTCGGCGTATTCGGCGATTGGGATAATCCATACCTTACTCTAAAGCCAGAATATGTTGCCGAGATCCAAAGCGCCTTCGCGAAATTGGTTGAAGGAGGCTATATTTATAAAGGGGTAAAACCTGTCAATTGGTGCATTAAGTGTGAAACTGCGCTTGCAGAAGCAGAGGTGGAGTATGAAGACCATACCTCCCCGTCAATTTTCGTTAAATTTAAGATTAAAGACCCGAGAATTAAAGATGATAAACATTTTTTAATTATTTGGACGACTACTCCATGGACACTTGTCGCTAATGTTGCTATTGCAGTTCATCCGGAATATTTTTATGTTGAAATAAAAGTTGGTGATGAAAATTACTTCGTTGCAGAAGATTTACTCAATGTAGTTTTAGATAAGCTGAACTTTAAAAATTATAAAAAAATAGGAAATCGGAAGGGTAAAGATTTAGAGGGCTTGAAATATATTCATCCATTTATCGAGCGAGAAGGAAAAGTCGTTTTGGCTGATTATGTTTCCAATGAGGAAGGCACTGGCTGCGTCCATACAGCACCCGGACATGGAATGGAAGATTATTTGACAGGGCAAAAATATAAATTGCCCACACTTATGCCTGTGGATGAGAAAGGGCGATTCGATGACGCTGCCGGCGAATTTAAAGGCGTAAACATCTTTAAGGCCAACGATGCGATTATAGATAGATTGAAGAAAGACGGTTTTCTTTTATCTTCGGATAAAGTTACTCACTCGTATCCGCATTGCTGGAGATGCAAGGAGCCGGTGATATTTAGGGCGACGGTGCAGTGGTTTATGAATGTTAACCATAAGGATTTAAGAAATAAGACGCTTGAGACGGTCAAAGGCGTAATGTGGATTCCTAAAATCGGGGAAAATAGGATTTCAGCTATGATTACCAACAGGCCTGACTGGTGCCTTTCGCGTCAGAGATACTGGGGAGTTCCTATCCCTGCCTTCTATTGCGAAAATTGTAAAAAGCCGATTCTAAATTCGCAGTTGATAAATCGCGTCGCAGGTTTAATGGAAAAAGAGGGCTCAAATGTCTGGTTTACTAAGAAGGCGCAGGAATTATTGCCGCCTAATTTCACCTGTTCGTGCGGGGGAAATAAATTTAAGGTAGAAGAAGATATAATCGATGTCTGGTTCGATTCTGGGGTAAGCCATCAGGCAGTGCTTAAAAAAAGAGGCGAGCTTCAATTTCCCGCCGATTTATATCTCGAGGGAAGCGACCAGCATCGCGGCTGGTTCCAGAGCGCGATTTTAACTTCTATGCCAATCGACGGATGCGCGCCGTTTAAATGTGTTTTGACTCACGGCTTCGTCGTCGACGGAGAGGGAAGGAAGATGTCGAAATCACAAGGCAATGTCATCTCACCGCAGGACATAATCGCCTCTTACGGGGCCGACGTTTTGAGGATGTGGGTTGCTTCCTGCGACTACTACGAGGACATAAGAATCTCTAAGGAAATCATTGAGCGCACATCTGAGGCATATCGAAAGATTAGAAATACCTGTAGATTTATTATCGGAAATTTGTACGATTTCGACCCCCAAAATGATAAGGTCGCATATGGCGAACTTTTAGAGATTGACAGATGGGCTGCATCAAAGGCAAACTCGTTATTGAAGGGGATAACAAAGAATTATGACGAATTCGAATTCCACAAGGTCTTCCGCTTAATCTATAATTTTTGCACGTTCGAATTATCAAGTTTTTATCTTGACGTTTTAAAGGATAGGTTGTATACTTATGCGCCGAACTCAAAAGAGCGCAGGTCTTGTCAGACGGTGATTTATGATGTAATCTTAATATTAGTCAAATCGCTGGCGCCTATTGCTCCTTTTACTGCTGATGAAATTTGGTCGAAGTTGCCATTGGCAAAGGAGGATGCAAGCGTGCACACCTCGCTTTGGCCTGAGGTTCGCGAAGGATGTATTGATAAAGACTTAGAGGCAAGGTGGGATAATATACTGGCGTTGCGTCCCTATATAATGAAAGCGATTGAAGAGAAACGGATGAGCAATTTAATCGGGGATTCTATGGAGGCCTCAGTTATTTTATATATAAAGGATTCTAATAAATATAATTTTTTGCGTAACTACGCAAATGAATTAGCAAGCGTATTTATCGTCTCGGATTTTAAATTAGAGAACGTTAAAGAATATCCCAAAAAAGACCAAGGGCTTTTAGAGGTGGGGGATGTAGGCGTCTATGTAGATAAAGCAGCTGGCCAAAAATGCCAACGTTGTTGGAATTATTCTAAAAGCGTAGGAAGTGAACCTTCGCATCCAAATTTATGCTCGCGATGCGTAGAGGTATTAAGTAGAAGATGAATCCCGAACGAAATCTTAAAATACGCACCGAATTTGGACAAATTTATAATTTATGGTTGTGCAATGTTATTGACACTAAATCTAATTTGGAGGAATTTCGTTCGGGATGA
>CAZUZR010000039.1:0-12190 GCA_964625025.1 uncultured Planctomycetia bacterium
TACGTTGCCTTTCTTTTTAATAATTTTGTTTATGGGCGGTTTGAGATTCGATGGTATAAATCTTTTATACAGTGGTCTAAAATATTTGGGGCTTTTAGCCCTGATAACAGTTATAAGAAATACAAATCCCCGAATAAGGATTGACCAGGCGATAAGATTCTTCTGGGGTCCGATGACCATAATCGCTTTGGTAGCGATAGCGTTAGCGTTATTAGGTAAATAAGATGAGTTTAAAATTAAAAGCGTTGTTAAAGTCACCGTGGGTATTCCATTTATCGACGGGAAGTTGCAATAACTGCGATATTGAGATATTAGATTGCCTTACGCCGAGGTTCGATATCGAAAGATTTGGCATGCTCTTGGTAGGAAGCATAAAACATGCCGATGTGCTTCTGATTACAGGTTCCTGCAATAGGCAATCCGTTATTAGGTTAAAGAGGTTATATGAGCAGGTTCCAAAGCCATGTCTTGTAGTTGCAATAGGGGAGTGTTCCTTATCAAGGGGTATGTTTATATATAGCTATAACTGTCCTGTGCCATTGGATAAGATTATCCCGGTGGATGTTTATATACCAGGTTGCCCGCCAAAACCCGAAGCGATTATAGCGGGCGTTGTTAAACTTATAAATAAGATAAAGGAAAAGAAAGTAACCAAGAAAAAATGAAGCGGGAAGATATTTTAAAAGATTTAAGTACGAAATTCGCAGAGGATATCATAGAAATCTTCGACAAGTCTTTAAAGAGAGTATACATCGAAATCAAACCCGAATCGATAACCAAAGTGGCGAAATATATCTTTAGAGATTTGAGCGCTAGATTTAATATCGCCTCCGGAGTAGATGCAAGACATCATATGGAAATCCTTTATCATTTCACAATTGAGGACATCGACCTTTTGATTTCGCTTAGGGTAAAATTGCAAAAGTCAAATTTAGAAATAGATTCACTTGCCCCCATCTTTGAAGGGGCAAACTGGATAGAAAGAGAGATACACGAAATCTTAGGCATAAACTTTAAAGGCCACCCTGATTTAAGGAGACTGCTTTTGCCAGATGAGTGGCCCGAGGGCGTTTATCCTTTAAGAAGAGATTATAAAGAGTGGGACAAAAAAGCGATTAGAGACAGAGGAGTTTAAGTGGCAAAGACGATAGTGCCCATAGGACCGTATCATCCATTACAGGAAGAACCCGAATTTTTTACCCTTACCGTCGAAGGTGAGAAGGTCGTGGATATAGATGTTAGAATAGGATATAATCACAGGGGAATAGAGAAGCTCTCCGAGATGAAGACATTTGACCAGTCTACATTTGTTATCGAGAGGATCTGCGGTATATGTTCGACGAGCCACCCCTTCACCTATACGTTGGCGGTAGAAGACATTATGGATTTGGAAGTGCCTGATAGAGCCAAATACATAAGGACGATAATTGCCGAGGGCGAAAGAATTCATTCGCACCTTTTATGGCTTGGCCTTGCGGGACATTTCTTGGGATATAATACCGTATTTATGTGGGCGTGGAAATTAAGGGAAGAGATCCTCGATGTTATGGAGATTCTCTCCGGAAACAGGAATAACTACGCCATGTTTAAACCCGGCGGAGTAAGAAGGGATATAAAAAGCGAGAATATTCCCGGAGTAATCAAGAAGATGGATTCTATAGTTCCTACATTAGAAATGCTCAAGAAAGCAGTTTTGGATGACCCGGTTTTGCACGCTCGGACAAAGGGTATAGGAATTCTTTCTAAGGAAGACGCCATAAGTTATTGCGCTGTTGGACCAACCGCGAGGGCTTCAGGCGTAGCAAGAGACGTAAGGAAAGATTCTCCTTATGGAGCTTATGACAGGATAAAGTGGGATATGATAGTTGGTAAGAATGGAGATGTTTTTGACAAAGTTGTCGTTAGGATATTAGAGACCTTTGAGTCGATTAATATAATGAAGACCTGCCTCTTAAATCTTCCAGGAGGCGAAATAGACGCCAATATTAAGGATATTCCTCCCGGAGAGGGAATCGGACACATAGAAGCACCAAGAGGCGAGTGTTTTCATTATGTGCGTTCCGATGGCACAAACAGGCCAGCGCGCCATAAGGTAAGAGCGCCTACGTTTATGAATTTGCCCACATATAAAGCGACTGTTGTAGGTGAGACAATTTCTGATGCCACGATAATCTTGGCTGCAATAGATCCCTGTTATTGCTGCACGGAGAGAATGGCGGTGCGCGATATAAAAGGCAAGAAGCTTTATAGTGGAGAAGATTTAGTCAGGCTTTCGCAGGAAAAGACCAAGAAATTAAAAGCGAAATACAACTCGCACCGTTAATCATGAAGAGGTTAGTTATGAAAGATAAACTTACAGATTCTTTAAAGCAGATGTCCAGCATCGTTGTTGAAATGATACACCTAATTTACCAGGGCCTTATGGAAAACGACGCGCATTATTTAAACAGTGCCTTGAATAAAGAGCGCATAATCGATGATTTAGAAGAGAAAGTAACTGTTACAATCGTTGGAATCGCTAAGACGCTTGATGAAAAAGAACGCAAGGCGCTTGTCCTGATGGAGCAGACCGCGCAAAATATCGAGCGCATGGGCGATGAGATGCGTTATTTGATCGAGCGTATTGAGATCAAGATTGCTGAGAAGCTTCTATTTAGCGATATAGGCGTAGAGCAGTACAAGGAAGTTTTTAATAAGATGCGCGAATCGGTAAATTTGATAACCAAATTTGTAGCAGAAGGCAATAACGAACTTTTAGATGTGGTTTTAGAAAATGGCGATCAGATTAAGGCATTGATCGAACGGTATAGAGCTGAGCATCTTGACAGATTGACCAAAGGCTTATGCGACCCAAGAGCGGCGAATATGTATTTTGATATGCTCGATTTTACAGGAAATATAGCCAGGCATTGCACGAATATAGCCAGGAATTATAAAGGGCAATAATGGATTTAAGATTCTTTAGGTTCGATAACTTATCAAATTTTGTGGGATTATTTGTAGTTGTATTCTCTTTTCTGACGCTTATTTATTCTTTTGGATTTATGTGTCAGAAAAAAGGGCTCTTTCGTTACTATCTTTATATAATTCTTACGATGTTGGCTTCGCTCGGAGCTGTGTTCTCAAACAATCTTATTCTATTCGTTGCGTTTTGGGGATTTTCAGGCCTTCTTTTATACCTCTTGATAGATTTTGGAGATAAAGAGCGCACTACTTATACAGCCAAGAAGGCGTTTGTAATAATTGGCGGGACAGATGCGCTTATGCTTTTAGGGTTGGCTTTTATTTGGCAACTCTCGGGTTCGCTCCAGATGGATAAAATAAGTATAGCGTTAAATTCTAAGACCGCGATCTGGGCGTATTTGTGTCTTGCAGCAGGCGCTTTTGCCAAAGCAGGGGCTATGCCTTTACATACCTGGATTCCTGATACTGCCGAAGACGCCCCCACTCCTGTAACCGCTTTTTTGCCGGCTTCGCTCGATAAACTATTGGGCATATATTTCCTTGCAAGAATTTCACTTGATATGTTCCAGATGAATTCGGCTATGAATACATTTTTGATGGCTGTAGGCAGCTTCACAATAATAGCCGCAGTTATGATGGCGCTTATACAGCACGATTTAAAGAGACTTTTAGGCTATCACGCAGTAAGCCAGGTTGGATATATGGTATTAGGTATTGGGACGGGAAATCCTGTAGGAATAGCCGGTGGACTATTCCATATGCTGAACCATGCGATCTATAAATCTTGCCTATTCTTAGGCGGTGGAGCAGTGGAAAAAGAGACAGGGACAACCGATTTAGAGAAACTGGGCGGATTAGGCAAGAATATGCCCATTACCTTTGTTACATTTTTGATAGCAGCATTTGCTATATCAGGGGTTCCGCCCTTTAACGGATTTGTTTCAAAATGGATGGTTTATCAAGGCGTGATTGAGTCAGGGAAGACAGGTTCAGGACTCTGGGTAGTTTGGCTTGTTGCGGCGATCTTCGGCTCAGCCCTGACACTGGCAAGTTTTATGAAAGCTATACACGCTGTGTTTATGGGCCAACCCTCCAGCGAACAGAGGTCATCCGCTAATAACCGACGCGAAACTGACCCGACAATGTGGATCCCGACGGTTACACTTGCAACCCTTTGCGTTGTTTTCGGCGTGTTCGCTTACCAGATACCACTTAAGTTCTTCATCTTTCCGAGCATAAGTCAAGTTGTGGCATTCTCTGGTATGTGGAGTGCGAGTCTGGCAACCGGATTAATCCTTGCGGGGATTGTCGTGGGTGTTGTTATCTATCTTCTGGGCACAGCGACGAAAACAAGGACTACAGATATCTTTGTAGGCGGAGAGATGTTGAAAGACCAGCCTGATATGAGGGTCTCAGGTACTGAATTTTATGACACCATAAGAGAATTAGGGATATTAAGGGCTATTTATAATAAGGCCGAAGCAGGCTTATTTGATATTTATGTGCAGGCCAAGAATATCGTCTTTGGTATAGGGAAATTTTTCCAGTATCTGCATAATGGCATTTTATCTACTTATCTGGTCTGGACGCTGTTGGGGATGATAGGGTTATTCTGGGCAATATTGAGATAATATGGAACTACACATACTTTTATTATTTATGATAGTTGCGGCTATTGTGGCGGTCAAAATTGAGGATTTGCTCTCCAGCGTAATCGCTGTGGGTGCAGTCGGATTGGGGCTGTCTATTGCATTTTTGATTTTGAAGGCGCCGGATTTGGCAATTACCCAGTTGGTGGTTGAAATCTTATGCCTCATAATACTTATTCGCGCAACTATAAAGAAAGACCTGCCTTTAGTTAGGGACGGACGATGGTTCTTCAATACCGTTGCTACATTATTATTTATCGCTTTCTTCTTAATGTTTGCCTATTTTGCCTTACAGGAATTACCTTATTTTGGCGCTCCTATTATGAGGGTGGCCAAGGTGTACATCGAACAGGGCTTACAAAAAACTGGCGCGACTAACCTCGTGGCCTCTGTAATATTGGATTTCAGGGGTTATGATACTTTAGGTGAGGCAACGGTCCTCTTTACAGCAGTGATAGGTGTGCTGGCGGTTATGAGGAAGATAGGAAGGATTAAGCATGAAAAATGAAGCAGGAATGACTTTAATAGTTAAGACTATTACAAGGCTCACCGTGGGGCTTATATTGCTTTATGGGATCTACATCGTCTTGCACGGTCATCTTACCCCGGGTGGAGGCTTTGCAGGCGGAGTGATTATTGCGCTTTCTTTTGTGCATCTTATGCTTGCCTTCGGAAGAAAGGTCGCCTTAAAGAAGTTAAGCCAGGCGACTGCTTCATTTTTTGAGAGTTTGGGGGCTTTAATGTTTTTATCCATTGCCCTATTGGGCTTCATCGGCGGCTATTTCTTCTTCAATTTCTTCATACACAAAGGAAAGCCATTTCAACTATTCAGCGCAGGCATAATTCCATTATGCAATATCGCTATCTCCCTCAAAGTCGGAGCGGGCCTTTTTGCAATTTTTGTGGCACTGGTATTATTTAAAGGTTCAGGAAAAGAGGAATGACAGTTTACCTTTTGTGTCTTGTACTATTCTGCATCGGGCTTTACTGCGTCTTAAGAAAAAGGAATATTATAAAGATCATCATCGGTCTGGGAATCATCGAATACGCGGTAAACCTGTTCTTTGTCCTTGTGGGTTACCGTATGCAGGGCAGGGCCCCTATATTGGCAAAGGACGAGGTGATTACCAATATCGTTGATCCCCTCCCTCAGGCGTTGGTTTTAACCGCAATCGTTATTGGCTTGGCAGTTACAGCGCTGCTCGTGGCTATTGCCATAAGGATTTACGAGAAATACGGCACTTTTGATATTACCAAGATTCGGAGATTAAGAGGATGAATATGGTACCTCTATTTGTAATTATTCCTTTAGGTACGGCGTTTCTGATTTCGCTTCTGGGAAAAAGGATAAAAAGTTTTCCTGATATTTTAGCTAACCTTGGCACCCTAAGTTTATTAGCTTTTTCATTATATTCTATTAAATTGGTCAACACTTATAAAATCCTCGTTTACAAAATAGGTGGCTGGATACCCCCGATAGGAATCTGTATGGTCTTGGATGGCCTGAGCTCTTTTATGTTAGTTACTGTAAATTTGGTTAGTTTCTTAGTAACCATATATTCCATCAGTTACATGAAAAGATATACCGATAAATGGAAATTTTATACTCTGTTTATGCTTATGCTAGCTGGGATGAATGGTATCATCGTTACCGGAGATTTATTTAATCTGTTCGTCTTTCTGGAGATCGCCTCTATCGCCAGTTATGCCTTGGTTGCCTTCGGAACCGAAGCTGAAGAATTGGAGGCATCTTTTAAATATGCGGTTATGGGGTCAGTAGCATCGAGTTTCATACTTTTAGGGATTGCATTAATTTACAGTTATACCTCGACGTTAAATATGGCGGATATATCTCTTGCTTTATCCAGAAAGCCTGCAGGCCTTATTGTCAACTTTGTGGTGGTGTTATTCTTGATGGGCTTTGGCTTGAAGGCTGCGTTAGTTCCTTTTCATGCGTGGCTTCCTGATGCCCATCCATCTGCGCCTGCGCCCATATCGGCGATGCTTTCGGGGGTTTTTATTAAGACTGCAGGCGTCTATGCTCTTTGTAGGATCCTTTTTAATATTCTGGGGACCTCAGATAGGATCACGCTTATTTTAATAAGCTTAGGCTTAATTTCTATGGCCGTGGGTGCGATTTTAGCATTGGCCCAGCAAGATATAAAGAGGATGTTCGCTTATTCCAGCATCAGCCAGATAGGCTATATTATATTTGCCTTAGGGATAGCCACACCCCTGGCGATCCTGGGAGGATTATTTCATCTGTTTAATCACGCTGTTTTTAAGTCTTTGCTCTTCTTGAATTCCGGCGCAATCGAATATACTACGGGCACGCGCGACTTAAAAAGGCTTGGGGGTTTAAGCAGTCGACTGCCCGTCACTGGATATACAAGCCTGTTAGGCTCGATGAGCATCTCAGGTATTCCACCGCTCAGTGGCTTCTGGAGCAAGTTGATCATTATAGTTGCCGCAGTCCAGGCAAGGTACTTTGGAGCTGCTTTAATTGCGATATTAATCAGCATTATAACCTTAGCCTATTATTTAAAATTTCTTGGGTTTACATTTTTTGGCAGACTTGACGAGGCCTGGCAAAGGATAAAAGAGGTTCCACTGACAATGCGGTTATCCATGATAATTTTAGCAGTCATCTGCGTTGTGGGAGGAATTTTGCTTGTACCTTCATTTAGGTTTGCTTTTCTTCAATCGGCAGCTGACGTTTTATTATTAGGCAAAGGCTATGCTGAAGAAGTATTCGGAGCGATAAGGTGAGAAAAAGCCAAATCATCTTATTTATACTTGCACTTCTAATCTGGACACTTTTAACGTGGCCGCCGGACTTACAACATCTGATCGTCGGTATATTAGTCTCCATCTTCGTTTCTTTTATGACCGGCGATATGTTCGTTAAAAGGCCGTACGTATTTAAATCTATAAATCGCTATCTTTGGTTTCTATATTATGTGCCTGTGTTTATCTGGGAGTGCATAAAGGCAAACATAGACGTAGCCTATCGCGTAATCCATCCCGATCTTCCGATCAATCCCGGCATCGTTAAGGTGAAGACCATTCTAAAATCGGATACCGGCCTTACATTTCTGGCAAATTCTATTACCCTTACTCCCGGCACGATGAGCGTGGATATAGATCAAGAAAAAGGATTTTTATATATACACTGGATTGACGTGAAGGATAAAGATGTTCAGAAGGCGACCGAGATTATCGTTCAGAGATTTGAAGATATATTGAAGAGGATTTTCGAATGAGGCGTCTACGATACTTCATAGGGTTAATATCAATTATAGTTATCTTCTGGATACTTTTCTTTTATCCACTTCCTTCCGTAATGGAGTGGCAGTCAACGCTTTTAAAGCATAGTTTTTCGATACTCTTCTTCTGTGCGGTATTCTGCCTCTGGCGCATCCTGAAAGGACCTACTCCAGCAGATAGAGTTGTGGCTATTGATATTTTAGGCATTTTGGTCTTGGGTTTTTGTGCGATACTGGGTATTCCCACAGGCAGGGACTGGTATATCGATATCGGCATTGCCTGGGCTTTGCAGAGTTTTATCTCTACGTTAGCATTGGCCAAGTATCTTGAGGGAAGAGACTTCGATGAATGAGACAATAGGCTTAATCTTTATTATCGTCGGACTGGGATTTAATTTCTTCGGCTGTTTGGGTCTGGTCAGGCTTCCCGATGTATATAACAGACTTCAGGCCTCCACGAAATGCGTAACATTGGGAACCTGCAGTATATTGTTTGGGCTATTTTTGTTTAAGGGATTTACACCGGCTGGAATAAAAGCGATTTTATGCATCTTATTTGTGATATTGACCACCCCTGTTGCGGCGCACGCGATTGCAAGGGGAGCGCACAGGGCTGGCGTAAAACTCTGGGAGAAAAGCATCATCGACAGATACGCCGAGGATAAAGAAGGTGAAGCATAAAGTAGTTCACAGTTGACGGTGCGGAGTTAAAATGAAGTATCCGAAAATTAGAGAACTAACAGAGGCGATTAAGGCGCTTGTGAAGGGGCCATATACTTCTAAATTTCCCAAAGAGCCGCATACGCCGCATCCTAATTTTAGGGGACAGCCCAAGTTTGACGACGCCAAATGTGTTGGCTGCCTTGCGTGCGAAGAGGTCTGCCCAGTGGATGCGATCGACCACAAAGATTTAGCCGAAGATAAATCGAATTCAAAAAGGACTATGATTCACTATACAGATACCTGCATATTCTGTGGACAGTGCGAAGCAGCATGCATCGCCAACCACGAAGGAATTAAATTATCCAACGATTGGGAACTTTCGTTTTTTGATAGAAAAGAAGCCCAAGAGACGATTGAGAAGGAATTACAACTTTGTGAGGTATGTGGTTCAATAATTGCTTGTAAAGACCACTTGAAATGGATATCAGAGAAGATTGGAGAGCTTACTTATTCAAGCCCTACCTTATATTTGTCCCGCCTGAAAAGCCTTGGAATAATAGATGAAAATATCATAGCCGTCTTAAAGGACTATGGACGTTCCGACAGAGTAAAAATTCTTTGTGCCCCCTGTAGAAGAGAAACCACTCTTACGACCAAGTAGCTTAAGAAGTATGTGGCACTTTTCTAGTTCTTAAATGAAGACGAATTTTAAAGACCTTCTTAAAGGAAAAGTTGTTATCGTAGGCATAGGTAATGCCCTACGGGGAGACGATGGTTTTGGTCCAGCCCTTATTAATAGGTTAAAGGGTAATGTAAATGCCGTATGTATCGATGCTGGAAGCGCACCTGAAAATCATATTGGTAGCATCGTAAAGGAAGAGCCTGATACCATATTAATTGTCGATTGTGTCCATTTGGGTTTAATGCTTGGGGAGTACGAGTTCTTAAAGAAATCCGATATATTAAGATGCGGTTTTACCACACACGATATATCGCCCAATATGTTTATTGAATATCTGGAAAAAGAGACTTGCGCTTCAATCTATATGTTAGGAATACAACCACAGAGCCTTTCTCTTGGCGATGAGATGTCCGGCGTCCTTAAAAAGAGGCTCGATGAGTTATCAAAATTAATCATTGAGGCAAAAGGTGCATGAAACGCATTTAATAGAGCCGATTATAAAGGGGATTTCAGAACACGCAAAAAAAGAGGGTGCCAAGAGCGTAACTAAAGTAAGGCTAAAGGTCGGTGAGCTTACGGGGGTTAAAGAGAGCTCTTTTAAGGAGACCTTTACTGTTTTATCTAAGGGCACCATCCTTGAGGATGCTGACCTTGAACTTACCTTTTTTCCAGGCACGAAAATAGAGGTTATATCGTTCGACATTGAATAAGAAATTTAATTCTTTTCCAAAAGTGTTGTTTTCGGTTGACAGCCCATTGTTTTTAATTTAAGATGAAATCTGTGCCCGTGATTAAAAATAGAGCCAGGAGGCCCGCTTTTGCTCCTGGCTTTTATATAAAATTAAATCGCAAGTTCAACAAGACCATCCTTTCCTGCGGCGGGCAGCTTAAAAATACCTTCGCCGTTGGGAAAGGTAATTCCTTGTACGTAAGCCCTACCTTTGGTGACTTAGAACACCTTGAGAATTACCAGATATTTGACGTTTATCAAAAATTACTTAAAAAGGCACGCTATAAAACCCGAGATAGTAGCATTTGATTTACATCCCGACTACCTTTCAACGAAATTTGCCAAATCCTTGAATATTTCCGATAAAATCGGCATCCAACATCACTATGCTCATATGGCGAGTTTTTTCGCTCAAGAGAAACCCAATGGCAAGGTGATAGGCATAACGTTTGACGGGACAGGTTTTGGTTTAGATGGTAATATCTGGGGCGGAGAATTCTTAGTCGGTGATTTAAACGATTTCGAACGTAAAGGGCACCTTAAATATGTCCCGATGCCAGGAGGAGAACAGGCCAAAGGATTTATTTATCTATGTTCGCCAGCCACTTTAAGAAGAAATAGAAAATATGCCATACTTTTGATATTCGTTATTGCGGCAATTTTGACGCCGACCCCTGATGCATTTACTCAGTTGCTTATGGCGATACCCTTAGTTTTTTTGTATGAAGTTTCGATTTTGCTTTCTAAATTGGTACTACCCACGAAAAGGAGTGATTAAAATGACCTTGGAAGAGAAAATTGAAGCTGATTTAAAAGAAGCGCTCAAATCGAGGGATGCAATTCGGGTTTCTACTTTGCGGATGCTGAAGGCGGGAATGCAGAATTCGGCAATAGAAAAACGGGTTGAAAAATTGGAAGACAAAGATGTGATGAGCGTCATCTCAAAACAGGTAAAACAACACCACGACTCAATAGATGGATTTACTAAAGGCGCAAGGCAAGATTTGGTCGACAAAGAAAAAGCGGAACTTGCTATTTTAGAGAGTTATATGCCGAAACAACTTTCCAGCGATGAATTGAAAGCGTTCATAAAGTCCGTAATTGAAAAGGTCGGTGCTAAAAGCAGGGCCGATATGGGCAAGGTTATGAAAGCAGTGATGGAGGAGGTAAAAGGCCAAGCCGATGGAAAATTGGTAAACCAACTAGTTTCCGAAGAGCTGCCAACCGAAGGAAGGTAGTAAGTCTGTAAATGGAGGTTTTTAGATGGAGACCAAAATTGTAAAAATTGAAAAGCCGCAGGATGTAAATATCATTGTCGGGCAGACGCACTTTATAAAGACCGTCGAAGATATTTACGAAGCGATGGTCAATTCCGTTCCTGGGATAAAATTTGGAATAGGATTTTGTGAATCATCTGGCGCGTGTCTGGTTAGATCCGAAGGCAGCGATGACGAGTTAAAGCGGCTTGCCGCGAAGAACGCCTTTTTAATCGGCGCCGGACATATCTTCGTAGTGTTGATAAAAGATGCGTATCCCATTAATGTATTGCGAGCGATTAAAGATGTCCCTGAGGTCTGTTCGATATATTGCGCGACGGCAAATTCGGTTGAAGTTGTCATCGCCGAGACTGAGCAAGGACGGGGAATTTTAGGAGTTATAGACGGCGCAAAACCAAAAGGCATAGAAACTGAGCCCGATATAAAGTGGCGCAAGGATTTACTTCGCAAACTCGGCTACAAATTATAGGGACGGTTGTTTATGGGTGAATTTGGTGAGAAAATAGCCCTATTTTCTGTTTTACATTGACACCTCATAATATATTTTATATAATAAAGCGCGCGTTAATTTTTCCTGCCCAAGGAGTCCAAAATGAAGAGGATGCTTACAGGTATAGAGATTGCCCAAAAGGCAAAACCCATTCCGATAATTGAAGTTGCAAGAAAACTCGGCATTAGACCCGATGAGGTTGAACCTTATGGACAATACAAAGCCAAGATTTCACTAAGTCTTTTAGACAGATTAGCTGGCGAGCCCAATGGAAAGTTAATCAACGTTACCGCTATTACTCCAACAAATGCAGGGGAAGGAAAGACCTGCACCGCAATAGGGCTTACGCAGGTACTGGGTAAATTAAAGAAAAATGTTTGCCTTTGTCTGAGGGAACCATCTTTAGGTCCTGTCTTTGGAATAAAGGGCGGCGCTTGTGGTGGTGGCTATGCGCAGGTTGTGCCGATGG
>CAZUZR010000040.1:0-12058 GCA_964625025.1 uncultured Planctomycetia bacterium
CCCCCGACCTCTTGAGTGCGATTCAAGCGCTCTCCCAGCTGAGCTACAGCCCCGAATTTATCTCAATAAATTATATCACAAAATATTTCAATTGTAACCGTAGGAAGGGCTCTTGAGCAGCACGTTGCAGATGCGAGTGGGCACGGTGTCCGCCGCAGGCGGACGAGCGAGCAGATGCACCGAGCGAGATTTTCCTCGCTGGGGAAAATCGAGCGGTGCTGCGAATGAGCCCTGACGAAGGTCCATTAAAATCCTCTATGAAGACCGTAAGAACGAGCGATGGCTACCGCTTTTTCGTATTCATCGGTAGTAATCCTACAGTTCAACTTTGGATGCGTCATAGCTTGATATGCAGGATAATATTGGTCCATTATATTTACGTAAGTATGTTTCGATATCTCCTCGACTAAAAAACGCATAACTTCATCTGTGCCTGCTAAATCGTGTGGCAAAACTAAATGTCTGACCAAAAGTCCCCTCACTGCAATTCCACCCTCGACAACTGAATCCCCTACCTGTCTATGCATCTCTTTTATAGCGGTTTTGCAAACCTCAGGATAATCAGACGCATTGGCAAGTTCCTTTGCGACTTTGGAGTCAGAATATTTAAAATCCGGCATATAAATCTCAATTAGCCCCTCGAATAGTTTTAACATCTCAAGCGATTCGTAACCTCCGCAGTTGTATACGATGGGCAAGTTAAGTCCCTTCTTCTTCCCTGCAACAATTGCCTCTAAAATCTGTGGGCCGAAATGTGTGGGGGTTACAAAATTTATATTATGGCAACCCATATCTTCCAAAGCGAACATTATATCAACAAACCTTTCCTTCGATACCATCTCGCCATCTTTCAAATGGCTGATTGTATAATTCTGGCAAAATATGCATCTTAAATTACAGCCGCTTAAAAATATCGTCCCGGAACCACCTTTTCCGACCAGCTCCGGCTCTTCGCCAAAATGCGGCCCATAACTGGAAATTACTAAATCCTTGCCCATTTCGCAGGTGCCGCGTTCATCTTTTAGTCGATTTACGCCGCAGCTGCGGGGACAAACCCTGCAACCCTCAAGCAACTTATAGCTTAACTTAATCCTATAATCGTAATCGCTCATAACGCCAGTTTTCCTTAGTCTACCGACAGGTAGAGTTGACCCATTTTAAATAATCTCTGTTCCCCTTCGTAATCGGAAATCCTATTATCTCGGGACATTCATAGGAGTGCAACTTCTTTATCGCCTTTTCTAACTCAGGGAAAAGCCCTGCCTTTGTCTTCGCAATCAAAAGGACCTCTTTCTCAACTTCAAGCTTACCTTTCCAACTAAAAACCGACTCGATATTTGGGACGATATTCACACACGCAACTAATTTTTTCGCAACTAAACCTTTTGCGATTTTTTGCGCTTCAGCCTTATTTGCAGCCGTAATAAAAACGACAAGGTAATTCATCATGTTCTCCTTTATAAATGAAACTTTGAAGCTTTTCACTTTGAGCCGCACGTTGCAGATGCGAGCGGGCTAAGGTGTCCGAGCAAAGCGAGGACAAGCGAGCAGATGCACCGAGCGAGAAAAATCGCGCTGGGTCGCCGCGCGACAAGTAAGGAGCGCACGTTTGGCGACGCCGCCGAGTTTGTGAGGCGGCCGGAGATTTTCGAGCGGTGCGGCGGAAGCGAAAAGCGTAGAAGCCCTCATTATATTAAACCTGCCCCGACCTTTATTGTATTCGTATGAATCTCTACCGTATCTTTAACATCAACCGCATATCCACCTGCCAAAACGCACGCAATCGGAATTTTTCTCTCACGCGCCAAGCCGAATATTAATTTATCGCGTTCTTTTAGGCCGTTTATCGTCAATGCCAACCCTCCTAATTGGTCGTGTTCGTATGGGTCAGCGCCGGCAACATAAATTATAAAATCGGGCTTGAACTCATCTATGGTCTTAGGAATACGTTTTCGTAGATGTCCCAAATATTCATCGTCTGAAGCGCCATCTTCTAACCCGATATCTAAATTGCTCGGCGGCTTAAAGGCAGGATAATTATATTCCTGATGGATTGAGAATGTAAAAACATCCCTATCGTTTGCGAAGATAAACGCTGTGCCGTTTCCGTGGTGCAAATCGCAATCTATAACTAATGCTTTGTTTATTGCCTTATCTTTTTTTAGCCGCCTTACCGCAACTGCAATATCGTTTAATACACAAAAGCCTTCACCATGGTCAGGAAATGCGTGATGAAATCCGCCGCCTATATGAAGCCCTACTCCATCCTCAAGGGCGTTTCGAGATGCTAAAATGGTTCCGCCAACGCATATCCACGAGCCTTGAACAAGCGCCTTTGAATACGGCACCTCCATAGTGAATATCTCTTGAGGTGAAAGCCCCCCGGCCTTCAATTTATTTATATATTCACTCGTGTGAACCAAGAGGATATCTTCATCAGAAGCGGCATTTGGCATGACAAAATCTTGTGGCGAAAAACCTTCCCTTAATAGCTCTTCATATATAAGGCGGTATTTTAAGGTAGGAAATACATGCAACCCAATATCTACTTGATATTTTTCGGAATAGACAATTCGCCCGATATTTAAACCGCCTTCCAGTTCTATCTTCGCAGATATATTTTATAATCCTTTTCGCCTTCCAAAACGACATGTCCCTCTCTCGCCAACCAACCCAAACTCATAAGTATTACATCTCGTGGCTTATCTATGCCGGAGGTCAATTGCGAAAGGTTGACTTGTACGTGTTCATCCAAATAATGCCAAATCTCGCCAGCGGTTATGCCAATTTCCGTAATCATCCCTTACCTCCTTGTTTTTCATTATAGCTTCCACACCTAGGGCAGACCGAAAGAGAGGTGTGTTTGCTATCGATATAAAAATAAGTACATATAGAACATTGCCAAACATATCTGTCAGACGAAGAACGGTCCTTAAAATGCTTTGCCTTTTCAAAAAATATCCAATATAAAAGCAATGCTATTGTCGTAAGAAATATATATGTAGTTATTGCCAACGAAAACTCAAGCCTAATCATCGAGGGATGAAGTCTTTTTCAAACTAAATTTCAATTTTATAATTCCCCACTCTTCGCCTTTAGATTCGCCAACCGCAATGGGAGCAAATTGCCAGCCCTTTAAATATCTTATGCCGACTAAGTCCACCGTCGGATGCCCAGATGAAGAAACCCTTTCAACCAACTCAACTTTTCCCTCGGCAGAGACCCAAAATTTTAGTTCCATATCAAACGAATCTCCGAGGCGATCGAAGTCCACTCCTAACTCTTCATCCCATCGAAGATAACTCGGTAAGTCCGGCTTATAAACTACCTCCCTAAATCTGAGCGGCCCTTTAATCTGTGATGGATACGCTTTATAAGAAACCTTGATTTTATCAAATGGCCTACTTGGTATCCCCTTCGTCGCAGTAAGCTCATCTCTTGCGGATAGTTTAAACTTCTTCTCTTTCAGCATATCGAAATCCGCTTTAAAAATAGGCCCTTCGATATAATTTATGCCTATATTCTCTGCCATAAAAATATCAGCGGTGCCTAATAATGGCGGATGCTTAACTTCCAAGCTGCCAGGGGCCAACGTCCTTTCATACGCGTAAACCGATTCCTCATCCAAAATCGAACCAAGAAAAGAAACATTGGAAGTCAGTCCCTTAGAGAGTGGAATTGGGGTCATAAATATCCTCACGGAAAATATCCAAAATAGATGCCAAATAAGCGAGATTGCCAGGGCCAGCCCAAAAATATAACGCGCTATTCTTTGGTTTGCGTTGTAGCTATATTCACCTGTGAAATCCCCGCATTCCTGCATATATCCCATACCTCCACAACCCTTCCCAGCGAGGCCCTCCTATCGGCTTTAATCAGTAACGATTTCTTTTTAGACGACAGGCCTTCTAATTTTGAAGCAAGCTCTTTTGAAGTAACTATTTTATCATTAAGATAAATCAAATTCTCGCCAGTAATGCTAATGATGAGGGATTCCTCTGCGACTGCCTCAGAAGTAACTGCCTTGGGCAGATTAACCTTTATTCCTGCCTGCGACTGGGCCAAAAAATTCCAAGTCAACAAAAAGAATATCAAAAGTAAAAAAACAATATCTATCAGTGGCGCTAAATCCAGATATTCGCCAACTTCAAGTTTTAAACGCCCGCGCTTGAATCTCATCTTACTCGCCCCTCTTTTCGGATAAGATATTAATAAGGTCGCTCGCGCTCGTCTCAATCTCGAGGATGAAATTGTTCACTCGGCTTACGAAATAATTATATGCGGCTAAAGTTGGTATCGCTACTATTAAGCCCGCGACCGTTGTAATAAGCGCTTCCCAAATCCCGCCTGCCAGATCCCCAGGGCTTACCGGACGTAGGGCCGTCGACTTCTCTTGAACAATTTGAAACGCCTTCACCATGCCCGTTACAGTTCCAAGGAGTCCTAATAAAGGAGCTATGTGTGCGACAGTAGCAAGCAGTCCTACGTTTTTTTCTAATCTTGGTATCTCGTGCAAACCCGCGTCCTCTATCGCCTCCCTGATTTCATGACGAGTCCTGTCGTGTTTTAAAATCCCCGCCTTCAAAATATCGGCAATTGGGCTCGGGGTCTGCTCGCACATATCTATTGCTTCCATTATGCGATTTCTCTTTAACGACATTGAAATATCATCCATAAATTTCTTCGTATCTATCTTGGCCTTTTGCAAATATATAAACCTTTCGATTATGATAGCGAAAGCTATAACGGAACACAATAAAATTGGAATCATAACTGGGCCGCCTTTGATAATCCATTCCAACATTTCACCTTACCTCCTTCGTTTTTATAACTACATGGTTTGTTATCCATTCAAGCCGCTCCTTGGCGTATTTGGCTTCTTCTAAATTTGCCTTTGCCATCTCTTCGTAAATCCTCCTTGCCTCATCCCAGCGTTCTTTTCCCTCTAAAAGATAAGCGGCTCGTAGCTCAGCGCGCACCGTCCAATAGCCTATCTCGGGATATAGGTATTTTACTTTTAAATATTCAGCCAATGCCTGATCGATATCGCCTAATTCTTCATAACATCCCCCAATCAAAAATTGCGTCTGGGCATTGAAGCCGCTTTGGGTCTCGGTTATGGCGAGGCGGTACCTTTCTATCGCTGCATTATATAATTTCTTCTCGAACAAGATATCTGCGATCCTTTTATTCGCTACTTTCTCAAACTGGCTATTTGGATATTTTTCGATGATAACCTTCAACTCCTTTATGGCATCATCGCCCCTGCCGCTATCCGCAAGGATATCTCCTATCTTAATCGTGCTATCAATCGCCAATTGTGAATTAGGGTACACTTCAATTACGCGCTCGAATTGTTTTATAGCGCCGTCCAAATCGCCATTTTTATATAATATAAATGCCAGCCAATATTCAGCGTCGTCCGCTACCTCACTATTAGGTGAATCCATAAGGACCGAATCGAAATAAACTTTTGCCTTGGCATATTGCCCTTTATTGAAATGATATTGTCCAAGCCAAAATTTCACATCATCTGTAATCTCCGATTTTGGATATTTCGCTATATAGTCGTTGAACTCTGATACAGCATCCCTGTGCTTTCCTAACTGATAATAACACCAACCTATCTCGTAAACGGCCAGGCGCGCGTACTCAGAAGTAGAATATCCCTTTATGACCTTATTAAATGACGCAATAGCATCCTCATATTTTCCAAGATTGAATAGGCAATTGCCAACCTGAAAAGATGCCTCAGGGATTAAACTGCCCTGCGGATAATTCAAGATGAACCTTTGGAAAGCCTCCAACGCCAATTGATAATCGCCCTTACGAAAATAAGACAAACCCAGTTGCTCTTGCGCTTGTTCTTTAAGCCTTGAATTTGGAAAATTGCCGAGCAAGCTTTGAAATGCAAGCATCGCCCCATCGTAATTTCCCATCCTAAACAGCGTAATTCCCAATTGATATTGAGCATAATCGCAATTTATAAAATCTCGGTAATTCGTTAAAATCTCGTCGTATGTTTCCTTTGCCTTCTGATAATCCTTTAAATCCAAAAAGGTATCTCCTATCCTTGACAGGGCACTTGCCTTTAAATCTCTGTCCCGAGATGCCTTAACCGCCTCTTGAAAATGCGAAATCGCCTCCTCGTATTTTCGCAGCCTAAGCAGGGCCCAGCCAAAATTATACTGAAACTGAGCCGTTAAATCGGATTTCGGGAATTTTGAGAGCGCATCTAGATAGAAACTTTTCGCCTCTTCATACCTGCCCAAATTATATAGAGAATCCCCTTTCCAGAGATAGGCATCGCCGATGTAATTCGAATTTTGGAATTTCAAGATAATCTCATCATATCTTAAAATCGCATTTGTATAATCTCGCAGATACGAATGGCATTGGCCTATGCCGAACACGATGGAATCTGTCAATACATCATTTGGATAATTCTGGCGAAAATTCAAAAAGCCTTTAAGTGCCTCTTCGTATCTGCCCGCCTTGAAATACGCCCAACTCATTCCATACTGAGCATAGGGCGCCCATACCGCTTGCGGGTTTATCTCTAATCCCTTCGAGTAATTGGAAACCGCATCTCTATAGTAGCCCAATCCGTAATTGACCTCGCCTAACAAGTAATATGCATCTTGTGATTTCTTTGAGATAGGATACGCCTTTAGGTAATCCGAAAGTGCCGCCCTCGCCTCATCGAATCTTCTGGATTTGTACAAGGTTTGCCCGATATTAAATTTTGCCTCCGGAACTAAATTATCGCTGGGGCATTTATTTATAAAATCATTGAAGGAGTGGATGGCTGAAGCGTAATCGCCCAGCTCATAATAACACCACCCCTTAGAATAATAAGCGTATGTCAAATATCTAGAATTTGGGTATTTTTCTATTATCGTCTGGTACTGATTTAACGCACGCTTGAAGTCGCTGCCTTTAAAGAATACTTCTGCTGACCAATACGTTGCTTCGTCATAAAGCCTATTCGCAGATAAAGATGAAAAAACCAAGTCGAATTCATAAAGTGATTGGGCATATTTGGCCTGGTGGTAATAACACCTTCCTAAGAGAAGGTGGGCTTCATCCTTATACCTGCTTTGAGGATAATTCCTTAAGAAGCGTTCGAGCTGCTCTTGAGAGATATCGAAGAATTCATCCTCAAACGCCTTCTTCGCTAAGATGAAATCCTCTTCCTCAAGCGTCCTCGTTGCATAACTTATAGATTGTAGAAGCAGGAGGGGAATAAAGATATAACCTAAAGGCTCCTTGAACATTATATTCCTACTATATCACGAAGAACTTATTTCTTCAAGACCTTCTTAAGGTAGGCTCCGGTATGGGATTTACTGACATTAATAATTTCTTCAGGCCTGCCCGCCGCAACCACTTCGCCGCCCTGCTCGCCTCCCTCTGGGCCTAAATCGATTATATAATCGGCTGTCTTTATAACATCGAGGTTATGCTCTATAACCAAAACGGTATTGCCTTGGCCGACTAATGCGTGAAGCACTTTCAATAATTTATCGATGTCGGCAAAATGAAGTCCTGTGGTGGGTTCATCTAAAATATAAAATGTCCGTCCAGTTGAACGTTTTGATAACTCAGTTGCGAGTTTGACCCTTTGCGCCTCGCCGCCTGAAAGCGTAGTCGCAGATTGGCCAAGCTCAATATATCCTAACCCGACATCGTTTAAGACCTTCGATTTCTCCCTAATCCTCGGTATATTCTCAAAAAGCGTAAGCGCTTCTTCAACTGACATATTCAAAACATCGGTTATGGAGTAGCCCTTATATTTTACTTCGAGCGTCTGAAGGTTGAAGCGGGCGCCACGGCAAACTTCGCAAGTGACATACACATCCGGAAGAAAATGCATCTCGACCCTTATAACGCCATCGCCTTGACAGGCTTCGCACCGTCCGCCTTTTACGTTGAAACTGAACCTCCCGGGCCTATATCCCCTCATCCTCGCCTCAGGCAATTGGCTAAATAATTCTCGTATCGGAGTAAATATGCCTGTGTATGTAGCCGGATTCGAGCGAGGAGTCCTGCCTATGGGAGATTGGTCTATTACAATTACCTTGTCGATATATTCGGTGCCTGTAATTTTTTCGTGTATCCCTGGCTTACTTTTAGATTTGTAAAATTTTTGCGCAAGCGCCCTATATAAAATCTCATCTATCAAGGTCGATTTTCCAGAGCCTGAGACTCCAGTTACGCAGACAAAAATGCCTAGTGGAATCTTTACGTCTATATTCTTTAAGTTATGTTCTCGTGCGCCCCTTATCACTAAATATTTTTTTTCATTAATTTGCCTTCTTTCGCTTTGAATCTCTACCTTAAGCTCCCCCTTTAGATATCTGCTCGTCAGCGAATCCTTGCATCTTAACAGTCCCTCTATCGGTCCAGCATAAACTACCTCGCCGCCATCTTTGCCTGCGCCCGGACCTAAATCTACAATATAATCGGCGGTCCTTATGGTCGCCTCATCATGCTCAACGATGATTAAGGTATTTCCCAAATCCCTAAGCGCCTTTAATGATTCGAGCAATTTTGCATTGTCGCGTTGATGAAGTCCAATCGAAGGCTCATCCAAAATATAGACTACGCCGACCAATCCCGAACCAATTTGGGTAGCTAACCGAATCCGCTGCGCCTCTCCGCCTGAAAGCGTTGAACTTGCCCTATCAAGCGTCAAATAGTCCAATCCTACATCAACCATAAATTGCAACCTCGAGGTAATCTCCTTTAAAGGCTGGCGCGCTATCGCCATCTCTTTTTCGCTTAAACTTAAGCTCGTGAAAAATTTCTTAGCATCTTTAACTGACATCTTTGTTATATCATAAATAGATTTTCCCCCAATTTTAAATGCGAGCGATTCAGGTTTGAGCCTGGCGCCGTTACATTTAGGACACGGCAAAACCGACATATATTTATTAACTTCCTCTTTAACGTATTCAGACTCGGTCTGGTGAAATAACCTCTCCAGATGAGGAATCATGCCTTCGTAATTTCTGCCCCAAATTTCAGCTTCGCAGCCGTACAGGATAATCTCACGAGTCCTCTTATCCAACTTATTAAATGGCGTATCCAAATCAAAATTGTAATAATTTGCTACCTCTCTTAAAAGGCCGCGATAATAGAGAAGATAACCACGTCCTCCACGCCTCCAAGGTTCAATTGCATTTATAACTGGCTTTGTCTTATCGGGCATGACTAAATCTGGGTCTATCTCGAGCTTTGTGCCCAATCCATTACAGGCCGAACACGCTCCGTAAGGCGAATTAAAAGAGAAGTTCCTCGGGGATGGCTCTTCGTAACTGATTGCGCATTCAACGCAAGCATATAACTCGCTAAATAATTGGTCTGATTTATTACTTATAACCAATGTGCCATTTCCAACTTTAAGCGCCGTCTCAACTGAATCGGCCAATCTTTTCCGAATCTTAGGGTCAATTGTAAGCCTATCGACTACTACCTCGATAGTATGTTTTTTGTCCTTATCTAATTTTATCGCTTTATCCAATTCCACCAATTTCCCATCTACGCGTGTCCTTGTAAAACCCTCGCGTTGCATCTCTTTAAATATCTCCTTATATTCTCCCTTTCTTCCTCTAACCTTAGGGGCTAAAATTAAAATATTTTCTCCCTCCGGAAACGCAAGGATTCTATCGACTATCTCTTGAGATGTCTGGCGCGTAATCTTCCTGCCGCAATTATAACAATGTGCTACGCCCACTCGCGCGAATAGCACTCTCAAGTACTCATAAACTTCGGTCGTTGTCCCGACGGTAGAACGGGGATTCGAACCCGCAGTCCTCTGCTCAATTGAAATCGCAGGCGACAGGCCTTCAATATAATCGCAATCTGGCTTTTGTAATTGTTCGAGGAACTGGCGGGCATAAGCGGAGAGGCTCTCAACATACCTTCGTTGTCCCTCAGCATAAATGGTATCGAAAGCAAGCGATGACTTGCCTGAGCCTGATATTCCAGTAAAGACTATAAGCGCACCTCTAGGTAATCTTAAATTTATCTGCTTAAGATTATGTACCCGTGCGCCACGTATAATTATCCACTCTTTGCTCATATTTAGATATAATTCCAATAAAAGCCAAGCGGAGCTATAACTTCAAGCTCCGCTGCTTTGAGACATTAAACCTTAAAAACTATTCGGAAAATACTGTAACCACAGATTTCACAGATGCGTTAACGAAACCTACCTCCTACCCCTCTTCATCTTCGCTCTCGAGACATCGCCTTTCTTGTCGATAAAATACAAATAGCCCTTCGCTCGCTTAATGCCAAGTTTCTTCACCTTCTCTGGATGTCCACCTTTCTTTCCACCCCTTGCCATTTTAGCGCGTGAGATGTCACCCTTCTTGTCGACGTAATATAGATAACCCTTGGCTCGTTTAATCCCGACCTTCGCTACCTTTTCCGCCACCTTTCTTCACCTCCCTTCTTAAAACCTTTACGTTCCTATCTTCACTCGCTCCAGAATCCCGTTCAGCGTCGCAATAGCAGAAAGCACTGCCAGATAGCTAGTCTTGGGATTATCTGGAGATGACACATTCTCAGTCCTTGAAACCAATTTGCCGAATGCACCTTCGACCTCAACTTCGTGAATATTCTTATTTATCTTTGGCGAAGCAATGATCTTTACTTTCGTCTTTTTTGGACCTATACCACAAAGGCTCAAAGTAGCTGCAACATTTATATTCGCCGGAAACCCTTCTATTGCCCTTGAGGCATCCCCTTCAAAGAGAACTCTATCCGACCTTATTTTGTTCAAGTCTATCTTTTTCTTAACTATGTAAGGAGCCCCTTTAAACCCTAAAGGCGGTTTTTTCGTCGTAAGCGTCACCTTTTTTATCCGCGAAAATTTTGCGCCCTTTAATCCATCCAACCCACATATTGCCCCGCTCGGCAAATATAGATTACATCTTTTCCTCTCGGCTAATTCAAAGAGCGACTTAACACCTTTAAGAATGCCGCCTGTGCTCATAATCATCACATCCTTGCCGACGTTTATCGCTTGCTTGGCAACCTCATAAGAGATTTTAGCGGAGGCGGCCTCGATAACTAAATCTACACTATCTATCAATTCATCGGTCGATTTTATTTTTGGCTTCGATTTTAAAGCGCTGACTAAGGCGCCTGCCCTTTTTTCGTCTATATCGTAAATAGCTGTTAATTTCGCTTTATTTTTTAGATTCCCGTCGATATATTTAGCGAGTTTTGTGCCTATCGTTCCGCAACCAATTATCCCAATACGAAGCATCTAAATCTAATCCTCCAAAAAACTTGGCGGATTTTCAATATCCCGCATATGCGGCTTGAGGTTTCTCCCCAGAGACTTCAAGCATCTTATTCAAAGCAAGTTTTGCCTTTGCCCTCACATCCAGAGCCACTTCAATTCTATTAACCATCGCTTCCAATGAATGCGCAATCCAACCTAATGTCGTCAATTTCATACTCGGACATATAAGATGTTCTGTTGCAAGGGTAAACTCTTTATCGGGATTCTCTTTCTTTAAACGATATAACATACCCGATTCAGTTCCGATTATAAATTTCTTCGATTCAGACGATTTTACGTATTTAAACATCCCCCCGGTCGAACAGATATGGTCTGCCAGCGCTAAGACTTCTGGCTCGCATTCGGGATGCGCAACAAATTCTGCGTCGGGATGTACTTTCCTGGCTTCAATTATATCTTCTTCCTGAACCCTTATGTGCGTTGGGCAAAATCCCTTCCAGGGGATTATCTCTTTATCCGGGACCTGGGATTGAATGTAGTTGGCGAGGTTTCTGTCTGGGACGAAGATTACGCGCTTGTAATCTTTTAATGACCTTACAACTTCAACTGCATTTGAGGATGTGCAACATATATGGCTCTCTGCCTTAACTCGCGCAGATGAATTAACATAGCAGACTACTGCCGCATCAGGATATTCTGCCTTTTTAGCTCTTAATTTCTCAGCGGTAACCATATCAGCCAAAGGACATCCTGCTTCAATTACAGGAAGAAGGACTATCTTATCCGGATTTAATATCG
>CAZUZR010000041.1:0-10508 GCA_964625025.1 uncultured Planctomycetia bacterium
TTTCCTTGCCGCCCTTTCTGTCGCGTCTTTTATCGTCATCAAAACCGACTCATAAACCTCCTTTGGTTTTCCAATGGGGTCGGATACCGCAAGATTCGCCGGCTTCTCATCTTCATTTTCATAAGCATATTCTAACAAAAGATGGGCCTTGCCCTTCGCCTCTGGCGCCATACTCAAAACTGTCTCTATATGAATCGGCTGCATTCCCAAAATCAAATCTGCGTCTTTAATCATATCTTCGGTTATTATTTGTGCTCGATGGTTGGAGACGTCAATTCCCTCCTGTTTCATTACTTCAATAGTGTTAGGGCTTGCCATCATCCCCGGCATTGTGCCGATTCCGGTTGAAGCTACTCTTATATCTTCTCGACCGCAATTTTTTAAAAATTTTCGCAATAGCCCTTGAGCCATAACGCTGCGGCAGGAATTTCCAGTGCAAACGATAAGGATTGACTTAATCATAATTTTATTCGATCTATGCTTTTTGTTTTCACCGCACCGTTCACTTTTTCCCGCCGAGAAAAAGTTCACTCCGCGAAAATTCTCGCTCTCCCTTAAGATTAAACGGAGGGGAACCGTGGCCGCTCGAATTTTCAAGGTGCGGCTCCAAACAGAAAGCTTCGATCATTTAAATATAACCTTTCTTATCTCTTCCTCTGAAATTGCGCCTTCGCGCAAAATTTTGTACCTGCGCCCGCTCAAATCCACCACGGTTGACTCAATGCCGATTTGCGTCGTGCCGCCGTCGAGTAACATTTCTATCTTCCCACCTAAATTTCTTAAAACCTCTTTTGCATTTGTTGGTGGCCGTTTGCCCGAAATGTTCGCGCTCGGCGCAACGACTGGAACAGCTGCTTCCTTTATCAATAAGAGCGCTATCCTGTTATCGGGCATCCGGAAACCTTTTCTTTCGCCGCTTTTATCCTTTAATATCAACGTCAGGGGGCCAGGCCAAAATTTGGCCATCAACTTCTTTACATTCGATGGAATCTTCCCGACCATCTTCTTAACTACTTCGATATCTGCTATGTGAATTGTTAAGGGCTTTCCCTTAGGGCGATTCTTTATGTAATAAACTTTTTTTATCGCATCTTTATCGAGCATATTTGCGCCGAGGCCATAAACGGTCTCTGTCGGAAATGCCACAAGTCCTCCCTCTCTTAAAATTAAACCCGCTTTTTTAATAGTCATTGCATCGGGTTTAGTCGAATTTACCTTCACTACCTGTGTCCTCATTTACGTTTTAAGATTCTTCGCCGCAACCTCTGCCGCTAACTTCTTTTTAAATGCGATTAACTTTTTCGCAATTTTAGAATCAGTAATTCCTAATATTTGAAGCGCAAATATCGCTGCGTTTTTTGCGCCCGCCTTGCCTATAGCCATAGTTGCAACAGGAACGCCCGAAGGCATTTGCACCGTCGAGAAAAGAGAATCTATTCCTTTTAAACTCTGCGTCTCCATCGGCACTCCAACCACCGGCAAGCGCGTCAGCGAAGCGATGACGCCTGCTAAATGCGCAGCGCCACCAGCGCCGGCTATTATAACTTTTGTGCCGCGTTTTTCTGCTGACTTTGCAAATGAATGGACAAGCGCTGGGCTTCTATGTGCTGAAAATATTTTTAATTCATATGGCACGCCAAAATCCCTGAATGCCTTTAACCCTTCCTCCATCGTTGGCAAATCCGAATTGGAACCCAGCACAACCGCAACTTTTGGCTTCCTCATACCATTCTCCTTTTTTTAATGAGGCCGTCCCGAAGCGTCGGGATAAGGGCAAATTAAACAACCTCCCAAGCTTTTGGGCCAACGAGTGCCCTGTAACCTATGTCTCTTCTATAATGCATCCCTTCAAAATGAATTAGATTGACTGCCTCATAACATCTGTCGATTGCATCCTTTATATCGCGGCCAAGCGTCGTCACATTCAGCACTCTGCCGCCCGACGTCATAAATCTGTGGACTGTGGACTGTGGACTGTGGACTAATTTCGTCCCAGCATGAAAGACAAAAACATCTTTTAGATTCTCGAGGGCGTCTAATCCCTCTATCTCAAATCCAGTTTCATATGCGCCCGGATAACCTCCCGACGCAATCACGACTGAAACGCACGGCCTTTCATCCCATTCCAACGAAATCGTATCTATCTCGTCGTCGAGGGAGGCATCTATCAATTCCATTAGGTCGCTTTTTAATCTGGGAAAAATCGCCTGTATCTCAGGGTCTCCAAATCTCGAATTAAATTCCAAAATTTTAGGGCCTGAATCGGTCAACATAATCCCCGCGTATAAAACGCCTTTATACAAAATCTCCTCGTCACGCAATCCATCTATCGTCGGAATCACTATCTCTTTCATTATCTCACCGAGAATTTTATCTGAAATAACCGGCGCGGGAGAATAAGCCCCCATGCCTCCCGTATTCGCACCTTTATCGCCATCATAAACCCTTTTATGGTCCTGGCTGGATGCTAGTGGCACTATATCTTCGCCATCGGTTACGACGATAATCGAAGCTTCTTCACCTTCTAAACATTCCTCTATTATCGCTCGATTTCCCGCGTCTCCAAAGATTTTCTCTTCCATAATCGCCTTTATGGTTGCAAAGGCCTCCTCTTTTGTCTGACAGACAACAGCACCTTTGCCGCCGGCAAGGCCATCAGCTTTTATCACGAGTTTACCTTTTCCGCCGTAGGCAGACCCGCCTCGGGCGGGAAAATTATTTATATATTCCTTGGCTTTGGCACTGTTATCAAAAACTTCAAATTCAGCGGTCGGCACGCCAAGTTTTTTCATCAACATTTTCATAAACACCTTGCTCGACTCAATCCTTGCTGCTTCTTTTGTCGGCCCAAAAATTCTTAAGCCCCTGGAATTAAATTTATCTACTATGCCTTTTGCAAGCGGCGCCTCGGGGCCCACAACCGTCAAATCTATCTTCTTCTTTATAGCGTACTCGGCCAAATTATCAATATCGTCTGCTTTTATTTCAACGCACTCGGCAATTTGAGCGATCCCGCCATTTCCCGGTGCGCAGTAAATCTTATCGACGCTTTTTGACTGCGCCAATTTCCACACAATCGCATGCTCCCTCCCCCCTGAACCTACGACTAAAATTTTCACCCCGTTAGAAACCTCCGTTACCCCCGTTAGATATTTAGGTTCTAACGGGATTCATATAATCTTCACTTCGCCTTTTCCCTTTAATACGGAGCCGACGTTCCAGGAATTTATACCAAAATGCGCTAATAAGTCCCGTGCCGCTTTAAAATTACTTGGCGAAATCACGATGACCATTCCCAATCCCATATTAAATGTGCGGTACATCTCGCGCTCCGCGACCCTGCCCTCTTTTTCTATCAACCGAAAGATATTTGGCACAGGCCAGCTTCCTTTTACCATCACGAACGATTTATCCTTCGGAATTATCCTTGGAACCTTCCCCAAAAATGCGCCGCCTGTTATGTGGGCGATGCCTTTTATTCTGACTTTTTCTTTTAAAGCTAAGATTGGCTTTACATAAATCCTTGTTGGTTTTAATAATTCATTCGATAGCGATTTCAATTTTGACTGCGAAAATATCTTCCTTACCAATGAGTAGCCATTCGAATGAAGCCCATTAGACTCAAGCCCCAAAACAATATCGCCAACTCTTATCTTTGAGCCATCTATTATCTTGCTCTTTTCAACGACGCCGACACAAAATCCGGCTAAATCGTATTCGCCCTTTTTATAAAATCCGGGCATCTCGGCCGTCTCTCCACCGACTAATGCACAGCCTGCCTGCCTGCAACCGTAAGCAATCCCTTTTAGGACATCGACTAACACCCTCTTATCAATTTTCTCCGTCGAGATATAGTCCAAGAAAAATAAGGGCTCGGCGCCATAAGTTACAACATCATTTGCATTCATCGCAACGAGGTCTATTCCAACTGTATCGTGTACATTGGCTAAAAATGCGAGCTTCAATTTTGTGCCCACTCCATCCGTCGATGAAACTAAAACGGGATTTTTATATCTCGCCAATTTTAATTCGAAGGTCCCGCCGAATGAGCCTATCTTTCCTGCTGCGCCTGGCCTAGCTGTAGATTTCGCAAATCTTTTTATCGCCTCAACAAAAACATTCGCCACATCTCTATCAACCCCTTCGCTTTTGTAAGTTAGTCTCATTTTATATTAATATCCCTTATATTCTGTCGCGAACTTATCGCCCTCTCCGCCGAATGGCACGGGATAATCCCCTGTATAACAGGCGGTGCAATAATTCTTTGGACATAAGACCGAACTTAATAATCCCTCTAATGAAAGATAGCCGAGTGATGTTACGCCTAAGAATTTTCGAATCTCCTCAATGGAATGCGTTGCAGCAATTAATTCTTTTCTCGTCGGAAAATCTATCCCATAAAAACAAGGATATCTAATCGGCGGACAGGATATCCTCATATGAACCTCTCTGACGCCGGCTAAAAACAGATTCTTTAACCTCGCCCTTGAAGTCGTGCCACGAACTATAGAATCGTCAACGACGATTATCCTCTTGCCTTTCAGAAGGCCCTTTATGGGATTGAATTTTACCTTAACATTGAAATCTCGGATATGCTGCGATGGTTGTATAAACGTCCTTCCGACGTAGTGGTTCCTGATTATTCCTATCTCAAGAGGAATTTTTGACTGATGCGATAAACCCAAAGCTGCGGGCGTCCCTGAATCGGGTATTGGAATTACCAAATCCGCATCGACCTCATATTCCACGGCAAGGCGCTTTCCTAAATTTTGCCTTACAAGGTGGACGTGCTCGCCAAAGATATATGAATCAGGCCGCGCAAAATATACATGCTCAAAGATGCAATGTGCCAATCTTTTGTTTTCGCCAAATGGCTTTATCGAACGCAAGCCCTTTTTATTTATAAACAGTACCTCGCCCGGCTCAACTTCCCTTACAAATTCCGCTTCTATCAAATCCAAAGCGCATGTCTCGCTCGCTAAAATATACGCGCCATCTAATTTTCCCAGACACAACGGCCTCCAGCCATGAGGGTCGCGTACGCCGATTAGCTGGTCTTCATTTAAAATCACAAGCGAAAATGCGCCTTTAATCTGCTTTAACGCATAGATCAAACCTTCTTCGAAATTTCTATGTTCGGGCCTTGCCATAAGATGAATTATTATCTCTGAATCTAACGTGGTCTGAAATATCGAGCCGCGTGCCTCAAGTTCCGCGCGAAGCAATGCCCCGTTTACCAAATTGCCGTTGTGTCCAATCGCTACTGTCCCACGAGAATAATCTACAACTACAGGCTGTGCGTTCTTCAATGTTGTTGAACCCGTGGTCGAATATCTAACGTGTCCAATGGCAATATGCCCTTTTAATTTACTCACCTTCTCCTCATCGAATATATCGGGAACCAGACCCATTCCTTTGTGCGAATAAATAGATTCCCCGTCAAAGGTAACAATTCCAGCAGATTCCTCTCCTCGATGCTGAAGTGCATATAACCCTAAATACGTAAGCCTCGCCGCCTCCTTATTCCCATAAACTCCAAATAAACCGCAATTCTCTTTTATCTCCTCTGCCATTTTACACCTCTAGTGTCAGGGACGGTTCTGATGCTAATCTAAAGAAGTGTCCCTCTTATCCTTATATAAGGGGACACTTTTCGCTTTGGCTTGAGAACCGTCCCTAAACATTTTTCACGCCGTTGCGAAAAATTTTTACGCCGCCACCTTCGCCTTTTGCCTCTTTTCTTGACCACCTCGGATGTTGCGTCGGGAAAATGTGCCGCTCAGGATGTGGCATAAGTCCGAATATCCTGCCTGTGTTATCGCAAATCCCAGCGATATTATCGACCGAGCCATTCGGATTCCACGGAAATCCTGCTGTTCTCCCATGTTGGTCAACGTATCTAAATACAACCTGCCCGTTCGTCCATAATCTCTTTAAGACTTTATCATCCTTAGGAACGAATTTTCCCTCTCCATGCGCAGCGGGTAAATAAATTATTTCGTTAAGCCCTTGCGTCCACACACATTTATTCTGTGGACTATGGACTGTGGACTGTGGACTTTTTAGATATACCCAGCGGTCTTCATATCTTGCCGAATCGTTAGTAGTGAGCGTTACCTCCAATTCTTCACCCATCCCATCTTTTCCCGGCAGGAGCCCTGCCTTAACTAAGACTTGGAAGCCGTTACAGATTCCGATTATAAGTTTTCCATCTCTGATGAACTTCTCTAATTCTCCTGCCAATTTATATTTCAACTCATTCGCCAAAATTTTCCCAGATGCTATATCATCGCCGTAAGTAAAGCCGCCTGGAATTGCAAGTATATGGTAATCACGAAGTCGCATTTCTTTTCTCGCCAACTGATTTATATGAACAAGCTTAGCGTTTGCACCGACATATTCAAATGCGAACGCGGTTTCGCAGTCGCAATTCGTCCCAGCCGCGCGTAAAACTAGTGCTTTAACCTTTCTCTTTATCGCTACCATCTTAATGGCTTCTGCCATGCCTCTTTTAATTTGCTTAATTGTGCACGAGCGACGGTTCTGTTATACGAACCATACACTATCAAATCTTTTCTATATTGAACTCTTCCAATTAAGCCGATCGCAATGCCTCCCATTGTCTTTTCGAAATCCTTACGTTCCTTCTCCGTAACTTCAACAATAAATCGTGTATTAGACTCTGAAAATAAAACATAATCATCCCTTTTGCTGTGGACTATGGACTGTGGACTGTGGACTATTTTATGCGGCACTTTATTTAGATATATTTGGGCTCCATAATCGCCTGCAAAAGCCATTTCAGCAACAGCGACTCCAATACCACCCTCGGAGCAATCGTGGCAGGCCTTAACCAAGCCGCCGCGTATGGCACAACTTAACTTATCCATCAACTTTCTACCATGTATGGCGTTAACCTCTGGAACGGAATTGCCAACCACTCCATGCAACGCATAATAATGGGAACCCCCAAGTTCATCATACGTATTTCCAACGATATAAATGAGATTTCCCGGCTCTTTAAAATCCATTGTGACACTCTTGGCAACATTATCTAAAACCCCGATAGCTGAAATCAAAAGCGTCGCAGGAATCGAAGTTCGCCTTTTCCCAACTATATATTCATTGTGCAAACTATCCTTTCCTGAAATAAACGGCGTCCCATAATCTTTTGCAGCAGAATAGCAACCATAGGCGGCGCGGACTAAACTGCCAAGTTGTCTCGGCTGGTCTGTATCGCCCCAACAAAAATTATCCAATAACGCTATCCTATTTAAATCTCCGCCGACAGCGATAATCTGTCTTAATGCCTCATCGATACACGAAGCCGCCATCCAATATGGGTCTATCTGGCCATATTTTGGATTTATGCCATTTGAGACCACAATGCCTTTCTTTAAATTTAAAATCGGCCTTACAACCGCTGCATCAGACGGGCCGTCGTTATTTAAGCCAACCAACGGCTTAATGACAGAGCCGCCCTGCACCTCGTGGTCGTACTGCCTTATAATCCATTCTTTGCTACACACATTCCAGCTCGATAAAATCTTCAATAAATACGGGGTCAAATCCTTTGGGCATAAGATATGCGGCTCTTTATGTTTCGGTCTCTCCCAACGTGCCTTTCGGACGATTTTCGGCAGGCCATCGTGCAAAAATTCCATATCGAGGTCGCAAACTACCTTTCCCTCATAGCGAAGTAACAATCTTTTATTGTCCGTAAACTCACCTATAACTGTTGCCTCGACATCCTCTTTATTAAAAACCTCTTGCAGCGTCTTAATTTTATTTTTCGGAACCGCCAAAATCATCCGCTCCTGCGCCTCTGAAATCCAAATCTCAGTATAGGTCAATCCCTCATATTTCAAGGGCACCTTTTCTAAATCTACTTTTACGCCAGTTTTAGCACCTATCTCACCGACAGCGCTGGAAAGGCCACCTCCGCCGCAATCTGTAATCGCATTGTACAAATTACTATCTCGCGCTTTCAATATGCAATCAACCATCTTCTTCTCTTCTATCGGATTTCCAATCTGAACTGCCTGCGCGCAAACCCGCTCTGATTGCGCAGTCAACTCGCCCGATGAAAATGTCGCGCCATGAATTCCATCGCGCCCTGTCCTGCCACCAACTAATACAACTAAATCGCCGCTTTTAACCACTTTAAAAGATTTATCCTTTGGGATTAGCCCTACATTCCCACAATAGACTAAGGGATTTCCTAAGTATCTGTTATCGAAGAGCACAGCGCCATTTACCGTCGGAATCCCCATCTTATTTCCGTAATCTCGCACACCCTGAACCACGCCTTTCATAATCCTCTTCGGATGTAAAACTCCTTTAGGCAACTTTTCGAAGGGGTAATCTGGCTCTGCAAAACAGAATACATCTGTATTTAAAATCGGTTTTGCGCCCAAGCCAGTTCCTAATGGGTCGCGAATCACGCCGCCTATCCCTGTATTTGCACCGCCGTACGGTTCAATCGCCGAAGGATGATTGTGAGTCTCGACTTTAAAGCAAACATTATAATCTTTATCAAACCTTATAACTCCAGAATTATCTTTAAAGACTGAGACGCACCACGGCTTTTTTAATTCCTGGGTCACCTTCATTATCGTTTGCTTTAATAGATTGTTTATCATTCTTGTTTTTAATTTAGGTTTTGAGATTTGGGGGTTGTTTCGGATTTCGGACTCCAACCCACCCACCACCCTCCTGCCTTCGGCAGGCACCTTCGGATTTCGGATTTCTTCTGTATATCTTATCGTTCCTTTAAGGGTCTTATGCCCGCAATGTTCAGACCAAGTCTGCGCTAATGTCTCTAACTCCACATCGGTTGGGTTTCGACCTGCCTTAGTAAAATAATCCCTAACCTGCCGCATCTCGGTTAAATTCAAAAAAAGTTGACCTTCGCGGCTTATCCTCCCTAATTTTTTATCCGATGCGTTTAATAAATCGACTGTGACCAATTTAAAATGATATTTGGGTGGCAGTTTCGCCGTATATGAAGTAGGGCTTTTCACAATATGTTGTATAACTCGGTTATAAAGCAATTTTTCACTAATTATATTTAAGCCGCTTTTAGAAATTTTGCCTTTTATGATATATTTTTTTGCGGCCTTAACAGAATTTACGCCTTTGATACCTAAATCTAACATCCCTTTTTTAGCGCTTTCTTCGACGGGGTCCATAACGCCTGGATTATATGCCACCTCGATAAGGAACTGTCCCCGACTACTGGTTTTTTTATCGATGAGGGGACTCTCCCTAAATGAATATTCCTGAGTTACAGGGTCTGTCAAAAGTGACTGCGCAATTTTTCGTATCTCTGCCTCCCGAATATCTCCTTCGATAATATAAACCTGCTCTACCTCAACCGACTCAGCGTCAGAAATTCCTAAGTCAGCGATATCTACCTTTATGCCTTCGCCAGCTGAATCGAAAACTCCGCTTTTATTCTTTACTTCAACTCGCCAGATCACGTAATCTCCTTGCCAGTCAGCCGCTTCAAAGCCTCAAGATATTTTTTACTCGTCCTCTGTATTATCTCTTCGGGCAAATTCGGTGCAGGCGGCATCTTATCCCAATTCAATCCCTCTAAATAATCCCGAACGAACTGCTTATCGAAACTGGGTTGCGCGCCACCAGGTTTATATTTATCCTTCGGCCAAAATCTCGAGGAATCGGGCGTAAGCACCTCATCGATTAAAATGATTTTGCCTTCGTTTGATATCCCAAATTCGAATTTCGTATCCGCGATTATTATCCCCTTCAATTCTGCATAATCGGCTGCCTTCTTGTAAATCGCCATGCTTTTATTTTTAACCATATCAAAAATCCTGTCGCCTATCTTTTTTCTGGTATAGCCTTCAGTTATATTTATATCGTGCCCTACATCCTCTTTCGTCGCAGGGGTAAATATGGGCTCCGGCAATTTATCGGATTCCTTCAATTGCCTTGGCAATTTTATTCCGCAGACTTCGCCGTTTTCTTTATATTCCTTCCAGCCCGAGCCAGATAGATATCCCCTTACCACACATTCTATGGGTAGCGGTTTTGTCCTTTTAACTAACATCGAGCGGTATTCTAAAATATTTATCGAATCCCCGAGTTTTTCACGAAGCGGCTCTAAGTCAAATGAAATTACGTGATTCTCGATTATGCCCTTAGTAAAATCGAACCAAAATCTCGAAATCTGCGTTAATACTCTCCCCTTGTGCGGGATGCCATCGGGCAAAACCACATCGAAACATGAAATCCTATCGGTTGCAACAATCAGAAGCACATCATCGACTTCATAAATATCCCTTACTTTGCCGCGCTTGAAAAGTTTTAAGGGGATATTATCGGTCGTCAATAAAATCTGCTCCTCAATCATAGTCCTATCCTTTTATAAATCTTACCTATGTTCTTCGTATAATAATTCAAGTCAAAGCAGGATTCTATCTCCTCATGCGCGAGGAAACGCGCGACGTCATTATCCTCCATCAATATCGCCCTGAAATCTA
>CAZUZR010000042.1:0-10297 GCA_964625025.1 uncultured Planctomycetia bacterium
TCCATTTCGATGATTATGATTCAATCGTAAGTAACCCCACAATAAAGGACTTGTCCGATTTAAGGGCTATCTGGAATTACTGGCCTACGCGTTTTATCATCTATCTTACAATTGCACTGAACTACCATTTCCAACAATTGGACGTCTTCGGTTATCATCTCTTTAATCTTATTATTCATATCGGATCGGCAATCCTTGTCTGGTGGTTTACAACCCTTACGCTTTCAACACCTTTGATGAAAGATAAAAAGATCGCTTATTATGGCGACATTATAGCCATGTTTGCGGGGTTAATCTTCATAGCACATCCGATTCAAACACAAGGCGTAACCTATATCATTCAAAGGACCACTTCTCTGGCTGCTTTTTTATATCTGGCCTCGCTCTGCCTTTATATAAAATCAAGACTTTTAGGATACGATTCGGAGGCGTGGAGATTTTATTATTATGGCTCATTGGCAACAGCGATACTGGCGATCTTCACCAAAGAGACGACTATTACTTTAACTTTTATGCTCGTATTATATGAATTGTTCTTTTTTAAGAAAGAAGGGGAAATCGAATGGCGCCGCCTCATCCCCTTCGCCGCAATCCTTCTATTCCCAATCGCTGCGTTTTTCAGTCCCGCATCTTCAAACTTCTGGCAGACGAAATGGATGCCGGAACCTTTTTCGCGCATCCCGGTCGGGCATTACCTTCTTACCCAGTTTAAGGTAATAGTTACATACTTAAGGCTTCTTTTTATTCCGTTGAATCAAAATTTAGATTACGATTATCCGATCTCAAGGTCTCCCTTTGAACTGCCAACGTTAGCCAGCCTTGTTCTCCTTATATTCATTCTGGCCATAGCGCTTAAGATGATCTCAAAACATAGATTGATCTCCTTCGGCATCTTTTGGTTTTTTATAACGCTTCTTCCTGAGTCAAGCGTAGTGCCGATCCGCGACGTGATATTTGAACATAGACTATATCTACCGATGGCAGGTTACAGCCTATTTCTTGTGAATCTGGTATATTCTCTTCTGGGGAAGAAGTCCGTTAAACCGATGATTATAATGCTGGTTATTATAGTTGGTCTTTATTCGGCTCTAACATACAATAGAAATCTCGTTTGGAAGGACGGACTGTCATTATGGAAGGATAATATTCGCAAATCCCCGAATAAAGCAAGACCATATAACAGCAGGGGTGTGGCCTATGCTTCTTTAGGAAGCCTTGACTTAGCCATAAACGATTTTACCAAGGCAGTAGAGATTTCGCCTACGTATACGGAGGCGTATAATAATAGAGGTGTTGCGTATGCATCCAAAGGCGATCTCGACAGGGCGATTCTCGATTTTAATTGTGCAATCCAAATCAAACCCAATTATGCCGAAGCCTACTATAATAGAGGCAATGCCTATTATCAGAAGGTAAATTATGATCGGGCAATCGATGACTTCACGGTGGCAATAAAGATTAATCCGGATTATGCCGAGGCCTATGGGAATCGTGCAATTGCTCATTACTACAAAGGACAATACAACGAAAGCTGGGAAGATGTGGAGAAAACAATTGAATTAGACGGAAAAGTTCATCCGGAATTCCTGAAAGCGCTAAAGAAAGAAAGCAGTAAAAAATAAACTTGGGATAACCCCAATCGTCAGCCGCGATACGGTAAATCCCGAATTGACACTACAAGGCCTACGGTGTGCACAACTGTTGAATATGTATTGACTAAGCACATCTTAACTCCTGTTATAAAATAGTCCTTGACAAATCGGGCCTTGCGTGGTAAACTTAAGGCTGAAAAATAGCCCTTTTAATCTGGCCCTGCGAGGCCGGAAAAGGAGAAGAAGATGCATTTTAATTTAAGCGAAAGCAATTGTAGCCTATCCCCATATGAAGGGGGGATAGGCTTTTTTATTCTCTTTAGACTTTAGGAGGTCAAGGATGGTCCTTCGAGATAAAGCTAGGATAATGGATGCAGAACAAGTAGATAAGACCCTGACAAGGATAGCTCACGAAATTATAGAGAAGAACAAAGATATCGAGAACATAGCCATCGTCGGAATAAGAACAAGGGGGGCATTTTTAGCAGAGCGTCTTGCAAGGAAGATAAAGGATATCGAAACAAGAGAAATTCAGGTAGGGATATTGGATATTACGTTATACAGAGATGATTTGACGACGATTGCAGAACAACCAATCGTCCATAAGACCGAGATAGATTTTGATATCCAGGATAAGGTTATAATCTTAGTTGATGATGTGCTATATACCGGGCGCACGATAAGATGCGCCTTAGATGCTTTAATAGATTTTGGAAGGCCAAAGAGCATACAACTTGCAGTATTAATAGATAGGGGGCATAGGGAGCTTCCGATAAGGGCGGATTACGTAGGTAAGAATATACCGACTTCGCAGAAAGAGGTCGTCCAGGTGAAGATAGTTGAAGTCGATGGCGTTGACGAGGTAATAATTCAAGAGAGGGAGGGTTAACTTTGGCGGTTACCTGGAGGAGGAAAGATTTATTGGGATTAGAGGAGTTAACTAAAGAAGAGATAGAATTAATCCTTGAAACCGCAGATTCCTTTAAGGAGATATCGCAAAGGCCGATAAAGAAAGTCCCAACGCTTCGTGGGAAGACCGTGGTGCTTTTCTTCTTCGAACCATCGACGAGGACGCGCACCTCTTTTGAGTTGGCGGCTAAACGGATGAGCGCAGATTTAGTAAATATACAGACCAATGCCTCTAGTTTAGTCAAAGGTGAGACGCTAAAGGATACGGCGAAGAATATTGAGGCGATGAAGGTCGATATAATCGTTATGCGCCATTCGTCCTCTGGGGCGCCACACCTTTTGGCGAAGGCGGTCTCCTCGTCCATTATAAATGGAGGCGATGGTTCTCACGAGCATCCGACTCAGGGACTTTTAGACTTATTTACTATTAAGGAACATAAGAAGGTAATCGCTGGTTTAAATGTCTCGATAATCGGCGATATCGTCCATTCGAGGGTGGCCCGTTCTAATATCTGGGGGTTAACTAAACTTGGCGCAAATGTAACCGTCTGTGGCCCTGCAACATTGATTCCGCCCGAGATTGAGAGGTTAGGGGTTAAAATAACTTATGACATAAAGGAGGCAATAGAGGGAGCAGATGTTATAAATTTATTGAGGATACAACTTGAGCGCCAGAGCCAGAATCTGTTTCCTAGTTTAAGGGAGTATGCTATGAAATTTGGTTTGGATTCCGAGAAGATGAGGTATGCCAAGGAAGACGTATTGATAATGCATCCAGGGCCAATAAATCGGGGGGTGGAGGTAACGCCTGAGGTTGCCGATGGTCCTTACTCGGTGATATTAGAGCAGGTGACAAATGGCATCGCAGTCAGGATGGCTGTTTTGTATTTGGTTTCAGGGGTGAAGGAGAGAAAGGGTTAAGTATGGATATTCTGCTAAGCGATGGACACATTGTTGACCCAGCGAATAACCTAGATTCGCAATCGGATATTTTAATAAAGGATGAAAAGATAGCGAAGGTCGGCAAAAATTTAAGGGCAAATGGCGCGAAGATAATAGATTGTAAGGGTAAGTTCGTTTTGCCGGGGTTGATAGATATGCACTCGCATTTGAGGCAACCAGGTAGAGAAGATGAGGAGACATTTCTTACTGGCTCAAAGGCAGCGTTAAAAGGCGGCTTCACATCCGTATTGTGTATGGCGAATACCAATCCGCCAGTTGATAACAAAGGCGTTGTTGAATATATAAACGCAGAATCGAAAAGGACGGGCTTAATAAATATCTACACAGTTGGAGCAGTTACGAAAAATTTAGAAGGGAAGGAATTGACTGAGATAGGCCAAATCTTCGAAGCGGGCGCTTTGGCCTTATCCGATGATGGAAAGCCGATAATGAATGCAGAAGTAATGAGGCGCGCTTTGGAATACGCGAAGATGTTTGACCTGCCTATAATTTCGCACTGTGAAGACTTAAGTCTATCCGTAGGCGGCGTCATGAACGAAGGGTTTATATCGACGAAATTGGGCCTGAAAGGAATACCGCGTGCTTCAGAGGTTGTAATGGTTATGAGGGATATCGAATTGGCCGAGCTGGCTGACGCAAGGTTGCATATTGCGCATGTGACGACGAAGAAGTCCGTAGAGTTAATAAGGCAAGCTAAGGCAAAAAGGATTAAGGTCACTTGTGAGACCTGCCCTCATTATTTTACATTAACAGAAGAGGCCGTTTTAGGATTTGATACGAATGCAAAGGTAAATCCACCATTAAGGACTAAAGAGGATGTTGAGGAGATAAAAAAAGGATTATCCGATGGGACGATAGATGTAATAGCGACTGACCATGCGCCTCACTCGGAGGAAGAGAAGGATGTGGAATTCGATTCCGCCGCGTTTGGAATGATTGGTTTGGAGACTGCGCTTTCGTTGGCTTTCACCGAATTGATTGAGAAAGGCCCTTTAAATTGGGAGCGGTTGGTTGAAAGGGCCTCGGTAAATCCAGCCAAGATTTTAGGGTTGAGTAATAAAGGTTCGCTTGGAGTAGGCAAGGATGCGGATGTAGTTGTCTTTGACCCAAAGGCAAGCTGGATTGTGGATACAAAACAATTAGAATCGAAGTCGAAGAATACCCCATTTGTTGGGAAAAAGTTAGATGGAGTTGTAACGCACGCAATTGTTGGCGGGAAGATAAAGTATGAAAAAAAGGAGGGAGGCAATGTATAAAGTAATTTGTAAAATTTTATTACTTTTCTTTTTCTTAAGTTTCATCCTTGGTTGCACCACCGTACAACTAAAGGGCAAAGAGAAGTTAGAGGCGAAAGATTGGCTACACGCAGGAGATTTAGCGTCAAAGATAGGCGATAACGATAGCGCTCAATATTTCTACGAATTGGTTATCAAAAAATATCCCAATACCTATTACGCAAGAAAAGCACAGGAAGGGTTAAGGTGGGTTAAGCTCAGACGAAGCAGCATCGGAAAGACGATTCAAAAGGGAAAAGATTTTGTAGAACCGATATTTTAATGGTTCGACTATGCTTGAGCATCTTCCTTAAGTTTATCGAAGGATTAAAGCATGAACCCCGTTAGAAACTACTTATCTAACGGGGTAACGAGAGGTTTCTAACGGGGTGAAGTTTTTAGTGACGAAGGAATTGGGCCGACTTTGTAAGTGGCTTAGGATCCTAGGTTACGATTGCGAATATTTTATCGAAGATAATTTAGTCTCCCTCACAATCAAGAGCCTCCAAGAAGATAGGGTTATATTGACGAGGAATGCACGTTTAAGCCAAAGGGCAGGATTTAAGGTGGTGCATATAAATAGCGATTTGGTCAAAGGGCAGTTAAGACAGGTTCTGGATGTTCTGAAATTAAAGATAGGCGAGGAAGAGATGTTCACTCGATGCGTTATCTGTAACGTATTATTGGAGGATATTGAAAGACAAGAGGCGGAAGATAAGGTTCCTCCATTTGTGTATAAAACGCAGGAGGATTTTGTTAAGTGCCCTAAATGCGGTAAGGTTTACTGGCAGGGGACACATTGGGGAAACGTTAAAAAATATTTAAGGGAGGTTGGTTCGTTATAGCGTTATAGGGTTATCGCGTTCGTTTAACGCAATAACGAGCAACACAGTAACAAAAATGGAATTTATCGCTGATTTTCATATACATTCTAAATATAGCCGTGCCACTTCAGGGGCGATGAACCTCGAAGAGCTTGCGCGCTGGGCGAAATTAAAAGGGATTAGGCTTTTAGGAACGGGCGATTTTACCCATCCTATGTGGCTTATGGAATTGAAGGAGAGGTTAAGCCTAAACGCAGAGGGACTATATGAGCATAACGGCGTCCATTTTATCTTGACCTGCGAGGTCTATAATAATTTTTACGTTGAAGGCAAGGCGAAGAGAATACATAACATAATTTTCGCGCCGAGCTTTGAAATAGTCGAGAAATTGAATAATAAGTTACAAGGATACGGCGATTTAGTTTCGGATGGCCGCCCCATTTTACATTTGAATGCAAGGGATTTGGTCAAGATTTGTTTGGATATATCGCCCGATTGTTTTATAGTCCCATCGCATGCGTGGACCCCACATTTTTCCATCTTCGGCTCAAACTCAGGATTTGACACCGTCGAGGAATGCTTTGGAGAGGAGGCAAAAAATATACATTGCCTTGAAACAGGTCTTTCGTCGGACCCGGCGATGAATTGGAGGTTAAGCAGATTAGATAGATATGCGTTGATATCGAATTCAGATTCTCACTCGCCTCACAGGATCGGCAGGGAGGCGAATGCCTTTAATTGCGAATTAACTTATAAAGAGATAATAGATGCCATAAGATTTAAAGATAAAAAGAGATTTTTATATACGATAGAGTTTTTCCCCGAAGAAGGAAAATATCATTACGATGGACATAGAAATTGCAAAGCGCGCGTCGCTCCTAAAGAAGCGATAAAAAATAGAAATTTATGCCCCGTCTGCGGCAGGAAGCTAACCGTAGGCGTTATGCATCGAGTTGAGGATTTAGCCGACAGGCCCGAAGGTTTTATACCAGATGATGCGATACCCTTTAAACATATGATACCATTGGATCAGATAATCGCAGATGCGCGGGGAGTTAGGGAAATGACGCAAACAGTCGGACGGGAATATATGGGGTTGGTTAATAAATGCGGTAGCGAATTTAATATTTTACTAAAGATGAGCGAGGATGAACTTAAAAAAGAACTTCCGGGGAAAATAGCAGAAGGCGTAATTCGGGTGAGGCAAGAAAGGGTTGATATTTCCCCTGGCTACGATGGCGAATATGGCACAATTAAAATTTTCAGCGCAGAGGAGACCGGAGAAAAACAGCTCACATTATTTTAAAGGAATATGAAAGCAATATTAGCATTGGAGAATGGCAGCTCTTTTGAAGGCATCTCAATAGGAGCGCCAAGCGAGAGAATAGGAGAGGTTGTATTAAATACCGCCGTAGTGGGATATCAGGAAATTATGACTGACGCTACAAATGCAGGTAAGATTTTAGTCCTGACATATCCTTTGATCGGCAATTACGGTGTGGCTAACAAATTCTTCGAATCTAAAAAGTGTTGGATAGCAGGGTTGGTCATAAAAGAGGAATCCAGAATATATTCAAATTGGCAAGCGGAGGGAGCATTTGGCAATTTCATCAAAGAGGAAGGTGTAATTACCATTAGTGATGTAGATACGAGGACGCTCGCCACAAACATAAGAGACGATGGCGAGATGCTCGGAATAATATCCACTAAAACTCAAAGGAAAGAAGACCTGTTTAAAAAGCTAAGAGATTATAAAAAAGGCAAAAAGGGTGACTTTATAAAAGAGATCTCTGTAAATAAGATTAAGGAGATTAAAGGTAGCCGTTCCGGACCAAAGATAGCCATCCTGGACTTAGGAATATCGAATAGTTTTATTACTCAACTTAAGAGGCTCGGCTGCAATATTGTGCTATTGCCGTACAATACAAGTGCAGAAAAGATCATCGGGATGAAGTACGATGGCTTAATAATCTCTAACGGTCCAGAAGAGGATGTGGCAATAGCAGAAGTTGTTAAGATAGTTAAAATGCTCCTCGGGGAAATTCCCATTCTCGGGATATCGACGGGTCATGAGATAATCGGCATTGCCTTAGGAGGAAAACTTAAGAAGATGAAGGCAGGTCATCACGGTGTGAATTATCCCGTAAAAGCTCCCAACTCGTATAAGGGCGAAATCACAGTACAGAATCATTCCTTTATTATAGACGAGAACTCTATAAAAAACAGAAAAGATGTTAGCATCACTTTACGTAATATTAACGATGATTCCGTTGAGGAGATGGAGAGCAGGGCTTTAAAGTTTATTTCTACACAATACTACCCAGTAAGCCCTGGTTTTGACGAGGTCAATGGAGCATTCAGGAGATTTTTGAAATATGCCAAAGCGTAAAGACCTTCATAAAATACTCATGATAGGTTCCGGCCCTATAATAATAGGTCAGGCATGCGAATTTGACTATTCTGGTTCTCAGGCGTGTAAAGCGCTTAAGGAAGAGGGTTATTTTACGATTCTGGTTAATTCAAATCCCGCTACCATTATGACCGACCCGAATATGGCAGATGTAACCTATATCGAACCGCTCACGGTGGAAGCCGTTACCGAGATAATAAAGAAGGAAAGGCCTGATGCCATTTTGCCGACGCTTGGTGGGCAGACAGGTTTAAATCTAGCTTTCTTTTTAATGAAGGAAGGCGTTCTTAGAAAATATGGCGTTGAGTCCATTGGAGCGAATGTTGATGCTATTTCGCGGGCAGAGGATAGGAACCTATTCAAAAAGGCAATGCAAGAAATAGGAATAGATGTCCCTAAAAGCGGAATCGCAACAAGCGTTGAACAGGGAATGAAGATAGGGCTTAGCATAGGTTTCCCTCTTATCTTAAGGCCGGCATATTGCTTGGGTGGAGCAGGCGGTTCAATAGCGTATAACAAAGAGGAACTTGAAGTGCTTTTGGCGAAGGCGCTTGAGATAAGTCCGGTTAGACAGGTCTTGGTAGAGCAATCGGTATTGGGGTGGAAAGAGATAGAGTTTGAGGTGATGAGGGATAGAGTTGATAATGTAATAATGATTACTTCTATGGAGAACGTCGACCCGATGGGCGTTCACACTGGCGATAGCATAGTCGTTGCACCATCGCAGACCCTGACCGCCGAAGAATACGCGCAGTTCGTCAATTTATCAAAGAAAATCATAAGGAAGATCGGAATAACCGGTGGCGGCGCTAACATTCAATTTGCCCAGAATCCTTATAATGGAAAGATCGTTATAATAGAGGTAAATCCCCGGTTATCTAGGAGTTCGGCCCTGGCCTCAAAGGCCACTGGTTTTCCGATTGCAAGGGTTGCGACAAAATTAGCCGTTGGCCTGACGCTTCCAGAGGTCTTAAACCAGGTTACGGGAAGGACGACATCATTCTTTGAGCCAACAATTGACTACTGCGTATTTAAAATATGTAGATTCACGTTTGAAAAATTTCCAGGGACGCAAAGGATTTTAAATACGTCCATGAAAGCAGTCGGTGAAGCGATGTCCATAGGGAGAAATTTTAAGGAGGCATTGCAAAAGGGAATAAGGTCGACCGAGACAAACAGGTTTGGATTAGGTTCAGACGGCAGGGACAAAATACCGGACAATAAACTAAGGTCAGCCCCGCAAGATTTGATCGAAGAGATAAAAGAGAAGATAAGGGTGCCTAACGACGATAGGCTATTTTACATTAGATACGGCATAAAGATAGGATTAAACACCGATGAGATATATGAATTGTCTAAGATAGACAGGTGGTTTATCGATAATATAGGGCAGATCGTGGAACTCGAAGAAGAGATAAGAAGATACAGAAATAGAGACACAAGAGATGATATTAGAATTTCCCCTCACTTACTTCTGAAGGCAAAGAAATATGGCTTTTCAGATGTGCAGATCGCATTTCTTTTAAATTCGACCGAGAAAAATATAAGGGACAATAGGAAAAAACATAATATAAAACCAGTATATAAATCAGTTGACACATGCGCGGGTGAATTCAAACCTATGCGGCCATATTATTATTCCACCTACGAGACAAAGGATGAAAGCGAACCATCTAATAAGAAGAAAGTTCTAATCTTAGGGGGTGGTCCCAATAGGATTGGGCAGGGTATAGAGTTCGACTACTGCTGCTGCCACGCATCTTATGCATTAAGGGAAGAGGGCGTTGAGAGCATAATGATAAATTGTAACCCAGAGACGGTTTCTACGGATTATGATACTTCAGACAAACTCTATTTTGAACCTTTGACAGTGGAGGATGTGTTGAATATTGTGGATGTCGAGAAACCAATAGGTGCGATAGTGCAGTTTGGAGGCCAGACGCCCCTTAATATAGCAGGCCCATTGGAAAAAGCGGGCTTAAAAATTTTAGGAACGAGTTCTGATTCAATTGATATTGCGGAAGATAGGAAGAGGTTTCAGCAGATGCTGAAGAAACTTAAACTGACTCAACCCGATAATGGAACCGCTACCTCAATTGAAGAAGCAAGAGAGGTTGCAAATAGGGTTGGCTATCCTGTTGTTGTAAGGCCCTCCTACGTTCTTGGAGGAAGGGCAATGGAAATAGTCTACGATGAAAAGGATTTGGACAATTACATGGAAAAGGCGGTTGAGGCATCTCCTGAGAGACCTGTTTTAATCGATAAATTCTTAGAGGATGCAATAGAGGTTGATGTGGATGCTATTGCAGACGGCAAGATCTGCGT
>CAZUZR010000043.1:0-10162 GCA_964625025.1 uncultured Planctomycetia bacterium
GCAAAGGCAAGAGGTTCTGGCCTAAAAGCAGGGCTAAAACTCCCAAACAAACTCTGAAGTTGATGGGCAGGCGCTCTTTAATTCAAGAGACGGTTAATAGGGTAAAATCGTTAGTGCCTTATGAGCAAATATATGTTATTACAAATAAAGAACAGTTAAATTCCGTAAGAAATGATTTGCCTTTAATTAAAAATATAATTGCTGAGCCGATTGCGAAAAATACGGCAGCCGCGTGTGGTTTGGCCGCAATGATTGTAAAGAAAAAGGATCCCACCGGGATTATGGTGGTTTTGCCTTCTGACCATCTGATAAGGAAAAAAGAGCGATTCATCGAAGCGCTTGTGACGGGGATTGCGGTAGCCGGCGAATCGAATGCGTTAGTCACAATCGGCGTTAAGCCAACATTTCCATCTACTGGCTACGGTTATTTAAGGATAGATACCAGTGGACAATTCAAGATTAAAGGGCCTAGGCTTAAGGCAAGGGTTTTTAGGGTAAAGGGATTTGTTGAGAAGCCAAGCCTTCAAACCGCCATAAGATTTTTAAGGGAGAAGAGATATTACTGGAATAGCGGCATTTTTATATGGCGAGCATCGAGCATCTTAGAGGCGATTAAAGAGCATTTGCCCAGGTTATACTTAGGATTACAGTTGATTGAGCCAACCATTGGACATTTCGGATTTTATAATAGATTGAAAAATATTTATCCGAAATTAGAAGAGATTTCGATAGATTACGGCGTGCTGGAAAAAGAGAGACGAATCTTTGCCGTCGAGGGTAAATTCTACTGGGATGATTTAGGTTCTTGGGATTCGCTCGCGCGACATTTGAAGACCGATGTGGATGGGAATGTGGCAATTGGAGTTTACAAAGGAATTGATACAAAAAATTCTGTTATAGTTTCTGAAAAGGGGCTCGTTGGGGCAATTGGGATTTCGGATTTAGTTATAGTTCGCGAGGGGGATTGCGTATTGGTTTGCAGTCGCAACAGGGCCCAAGATGTCAGAAGATTGGTTGACTTGTTAAAAAGGGAGGGCAAATTCGAAAAATATCTTTAATGAGGATTATCGGTTTAGATATCGGCGAGGTGCGAATAGGCGTTGCGGTAAGCGATCCCTTAGGGATCACGGCGCAGGGGGCCGGCGTCATTATCAGAAAAAACATAAAAGATGATATAAACGAAATTAAAAAATACGTCGATAAATACAAAGCGGATTCTATAATCGTCGGCTTGCCGCTTAATATGAATGGAACAAGAGGTAAGGCCGCGCAAAAAGTGTCTGAATTTGTGGAGGTATTAAACTCCACGCTAAATATTCACGTAGCAACTTATGATGAGCGGTTGTCAACCAAAGAGAGTGAAAAATTTTTAATTTCTTCCGATGTCTCCAGAAAGGTACGAAAAACAGTCATAGACACAATGGCAGCGCAACTTATACTGCGTTCTTATTTAGATAGGTTGAAGAATTCATAACCTTAGGCAGGCGGGCGCCGTTAGATGGAACGAAAAATGTATGAGTCATTAACCTTAGATAATGGCACGCGGTCTGTCGGGCTGAACATCCCTGATAGAGATTCTTTGTCCATTGGGATATGGATAAACGCTGGCGGGCGCTATGAGCCAAAAACAAGGTGCGGAATATCCCATTTTTTAGAGCATCTTTTATTTAAGGGCACCAACAAAAGGTCAGGGGAAAAAATTAAGGAAGCAATTGAAGGAAGGGGCGGCTCCATAAATGGTTTTACGACAGAGGAATTCACTTGCTATTTAGTTAAAGTTCTACACAGGGATATGGATATCGCCCTGGATATTTTATCAGATATGGTATTAAATCCTCGGCTTGCCCTAGATGATATAGAGAAGGAGAGGGCTGTCATCATCGAAGAGATTAAGATGTATAAAGATTTGCCAATGCATTATGTTCACGAATTGTTGGTGCAACTTCTTTGGCCAGACCAACCTCTGGGCAAATTCCTCGCCGGCACAATTGAAACGGTAAGCGCAATCCGTCGGAAGGATTTAAGGGACTACAAAAATAGATTTTACAATCCGAATAATATCGTTATAACGGCTTCTGGTAAGATGGAGTATGGCAGTTTCTTTGGCTGTTGTGAAAAATATTTTAAAGGTATTCCGCGGGGCCTAAGATCCGCTTTTAAGAAAGCCGTAGAAAATCAGAGGAGGCCTAAGCTTAAAATACTATTTAAAGAAACTGAGCAGACGCATCTTTCGATGGGAACTCACGCGCTTAGACGGGCCGACGCAGATAGGCACGCCCTCAATTTCCTTCACATAATTTTAGGTGGAAATATGTCGAGCAGGCTCTTTCGCGAATTGCGAGAAAGGCGAGGGTTAGTCTATGAGATAGGAACGCAAGTAAAGAAATTTCAAGATACCGGCGCTTTTGTAGTCTCCGCTGGCTTAGATAATAAAAAAATAGTTAACTCGATAGAGCTGATATTGAAGGAATTTAAAAGGATAAAGGTAAAAACGGTCAATGGAGATGAGTTTGCCAGGACGAAGGAATTTTATAGAGGACAATTGTTGCTTGCATTGGAGGATACCTCAGACCATATGCTTTGGATGGGAGAGCATATGATTACCGAGAATAAAATTCCAACTCCACAAGACATATTGGATGAGATTGAGAAAGTAACGCCTGAGGATATAACGCGAGTTGCTAATAGAGTGCTTAAAGAACTTCATCTTAATTTAGCATTGATAGGGCCGATAAAGAAGGCAGATGAAAAAAGGCTCTCGGAGGTCTTGGCGCTTCAATGAAAGGAGCCATAAAACTTTTTACAGTTTTTGGGATTTCAATCGAGATACACATAACGTTTTTGCTCCTTCCGCTTATGTTTGGATTATTAGCAGGACCGAAAGGAGTAGTTCTCATTATCGGGATATTCATCTGCGTTACCCTGCACGAGTTAAGCCACGCTTTACAGGCTAAGAGGTTTGGCGTAAGGGTTGATAGCGTTGTTTTGCTTCCTATAGGCGGCGTTGCTGCGATGAAGTCAATACCTAAAAAACCCTCTGAAGAATTTAAGATAGCCATCTCAGGCCCATTATTTAATTTCATTTTGGCTGCGTTTTTATTTTATCCGGCGTACCATCTATTAGGGCACCAAATTTTTTTTAGCCCTTCCTTAAAATCTTGGCCGCAAACCTTTGCTTATCTATATTGGCTTAATATCGTCCTTGGAATTTTTAATCTATTGCCCGCCTTTCCAATGGATGGGGGCAGGATTTTGCGGGCATTTTTAGCAGAAAGGATGGATTTTCAGAAGGCGACAAAGATAGCGGTTAATTTCGGGCACGTCTTCAGCATCCTGTTTGTATTCTGGGGATTTGCGACCAACAATTTTTGGCTAATTATAATCGCTATCTTCGTATATATGGCTGCATCCCAGGAGGAATTGCAAGTCGATATAATGGAAACCCTAAGGAGATTTAAAGTCGGGGATATTTTACCAGAACAATATTTGAGCGTAAGCCGCGATACGTCTCTCTCAAAAGTATTGGAATTAATATTCCATAGCCACCAGGAAGATTTTCCGGTTCTTGAGGGCGAAGACATCATCGGTTTCGTGACTAGGGCAGATATTATTTCGGCCATTCATCAATTTGGGCTAAATAAAGCTGTCGGAGACGTAATGAGAGTAGATTTTCCTTCAGGAGCCCCTCGAGATTCGTTAACCAAAATTCAAAAGTTGATGGAAGAATTTAACTTAAAAGCGATACCGATAATGGAAGGGGGACGTTTAGTCGGCATAATAACGATGGAGGATTTAGGAAAGATATACACGCTTATGTCAGCCAAGGCAATGAGATGAACCCCGCACCTAAAATAATAAATTCCGCACCTGTGCACAGGTGCGGAATAAAATTTGGAACGGATGGCTGGAGAGGCGTAATTGCAGAGGACTTTACCTTTGATAATGTGCGAGTCGTTGCTCAAGCTGTCGCGGATTATCTTAATCGCCAATTTAAAGGTCGGAAACGAATTCTCATTGGATACGATACGCGATTTCTCTCCGATAAATTTGCAGAGGCGGCCGCCGAAGTACTGGCGGCCAATGGAATAAAGGTTTTAATTTCAGACAGGCCTGTGCCCACTCCTACAGTTAGCTTTACCATTCGCCTGCTCGGTTTGACAGGTGGGATAATCATAACCGCAAGCCACAACCCATCGCGTTTTAACGGGTTCAAATTTAAGACCCGTTTTGGTTCACCAGCTGAACCAGCCGTCACTAATAAAATAGAGAAGAATCTATTTAAAAATAAAGTCAAGTCCATCCCTTTTGAAGAGGGTTTAAAGTCAAAGATAATCGCAATTATAAATCCGATTCCGAAATACATAGAAGCGGTCAGAAGATATTTAGACTTAGACCTATTAAAGGGCTCGAATTTGAGGGTAATCGCTGACGCTATGTATGGCGCGGGAAATAGTTACTATACCAGCATCCTCAAGGAGACCTCGGTTAAGATGGATGTTATCCATTTTCAAGCCAATCCAACTTTCGGAGGAGTAAAGCCCGAGCCCTTACCTTCGAATTTAAGCGAACTTATCTCGATTATGAAAAGGGCAGACTATGATATTGGCCTGGTAACCGATGGCGATGCGGATAGGGTCGCGGCATTTGCGCCGGGCGGAAGGTTTATTACTCCAGGGGAGATAATGTCATTGCTTGCCCTTCATTTTATAGAAAATAGACATTGGCGAGGCGCAATTGTGAAGAACATCGCGGGCCCGATGCTTTTGGAAAAGATTTCAGCTCATTATAATTTAAAGCTCTTCGAAACCCCGGTTGGTTTTAAACACATAGCAAGGCTTATGCAGAGGGAAGTAGTTTTGGTAGGAGGCGAGGAATCCGGAGGCATCGGGATAAAAAATTATATTCCGGAGAGGGATGGGATATTGACAGGACTGTTATTGGTTGAGATGATGGCGCAGAAGCGACAGGGGATTTTGGAAATAATAAAAGATATGGAAAAGAGGTTCGGCAAATTCAGATACCATAGAGAAGATATCGAAATACCTCTCAAGACAAGGGGGAAAATAGTTGCGAAGTTGTTTTCTGCATTAAAAGGGAAAAATGCGAGCAAGGTATTCCGTAAGAAGATAGTTAGATTAAAGACCTACGATGGGCTAAAATTTCTATTCGAAGATGAAAGCTGGCTTTTAATCAGGGCCTCCGGTACCGAACCTATTTTAAGGGTATATTCCGAAGCGCACTCAGATAGGGAAGCAAAGTCGCTAATCAAGCGAATAGATAATATGGTTTCTAGCCTGACTGCCGTCAGGCGAGTTATGAGATGATAGATAAGTCATTCATTCGCAATTTCTGCATAATCGCTCACATAGACCATGGTAAATCCACATTAGCTGACAGGTTGCTCCTCAAGACCGGAGCGATTTCCCCTCGGGAATTCAGGGACCAGGTGCTGGACGAGATGGAATTGGAGCGCGAACGGGGCATCACTATAAAAGCAAAGGCGGTTAGGTTGAATTATAAACGAGATGACGGAAATGAATATATATTGAATTTAATCGATACGCCCGGCCATGTAGATTTCACTTATGAGGTATCAAAGGCATTGGCCGCTTGTGAAGGGGCGCTTCTCGTCGTCGACGCAGCGCAGGGCGTCGAGGCGCAGACCGTGGCTAATTTATACCTTGCGCGCGAGCACAATTTAGTAATAATCCCCATAATAAATAAAATTGACTTATCAAACGCTGAGCCAGAGAGGGTTCGGCTGCAACTCAAAGATACTTTAAATCTAAGGCAGGTAGAACCGATTTTAGCAAGCGCAAAAGTTGGCACAAGAGTAGATGAAATTTTAGGTTCGATAGTAAACTTGATTCCGCCGCCAAAGGGAGAAAGGGAAAATCCTTTACAGGCGCTTATCTTCGATTCTTCATTTGATACTTTTAAGGGCGTGGTTGTTTATATCAGGTTGAAAAATGGATTTATCAGGCGTGGCATGAAGATTAAGATGATGGGCACAGGAAGGGTTTACGAAGCTGAAGAGGTGGGGATTTTGAGGCCAAAGACACAGGTCATCGATGAATTATCTTGCGGTGAAGTTGGGTATATTACCTGTAATATAAAAAATCCAAACGAGGTTCATGTGGGAGATACGATTACCGATTTGAAAAATCCTGCAAAAGAATCATTGCCCGGATATAAAAGGGTAAGGCCGCTTGTTTATTGTGGGCTTTACCCGGTAAATGCAAAGGATTTCCCATTTTTAAGAGACGCGCTTGAGAAGTTGAAATTAAGCGATGCATCATTTATTTATGAGCTTGAATCTTCAGTATCGTTTGGCTTTGGTTTTAGGTGCGGTTTCTTAGGGCTGCTTCATATGGAGATTGCGCAAGAACGCCTCGAGAGAGAATACGATTTAAATCTAATCTGTACGACGCCGAGCGTAGTGTATAGGGTAAGAAAGAAAAATGACGAGGAAATTGAGATAGATAATCCCAGCAAACTTCCTTCCCCACAAGAGATAGCGGCCATTGAAGAGCCATATATTCGTGCGTTCATCATAACGCCCTCCGACTTAGTTGGAAGCATAATGCAGTTATCTCAGGAGCGTCGTGGCGTATATAAGTCCACAGAATATTTAGACCCGCAAAGGGCTATGTTGATTTATGAATTCCCCCTATCGGAGGTCATTGTAGATTTTTATGATAAGATAAAATCTATCACAAAAGGATATGGTTCATTAGATTACGAATTTAAGGATTATAGACCTTCTGATTTAGTGAAATTGGATATTTTGATAAATGGAACGCCCTGCGATGCTCTATCTTTCATCGTCCATAAAGAAAAGGCGCAGCTGAAAGGACATCAGCTTGTAAGTAAGTTGCGGGAACTTATTCCAAGACAGCTATTTGAGGTTGCAATTCAGGCGGCTATCGGCGGACGGATAATTGCGCGGGAGAATATAAGGCCGCTGGGCAAGCACGTTACGAGCAAATGTTATGGAGGCGATATAACGCGGAAGAGAAAATTGTGGGAGAAACAAAAGGCGGGCAAAAAGAGGATGAAGCAATTTGGCAAAGTGGAGATTCCACAAGAGGCATTTATGGCCGTCTTAAAACTTTAAAGGAAAACTATAATAATATGAAAAAGAAAAAATCGGTATTTCGGGAATTTATAGAAATAGTCATAGCGGCTTTTTTATTGGCATTCGTAATAAAGATTTTTATATTTGAATTGTATAAAATCCCAACAGGCTCAATGAGGCCGACATTGCTAGAGAAAGATAGGATAGTTGTGGTAAAATTTATTTATGGGCCGCGCATCCCTTTTATAAACGTTCGACTGCCCGGATTTCGGCAACCAAAGAGAGGGGAGATAATAGTTTTCATAGCCCCGGATGACCCTAAGAAATCTTTCATTAAAAGATTTGTAGCTTCGGAGGGCGAGGCCGTTGAGATATCGAATGGTAAATTGCTAATCAATGGCAAAGTCCTCGATGAACCGCCGCCGTTTAGGAAAGTATATTACTACAATAGAGGTGATTACGGGGCTGAGGGAAAGGTAATTGTGGTTCCTGCAGGCAGCTATTTTGTTTTAGGGGATAATTCCGCCTTGAGCAAGGATAGTAGATATTGGGGTTTTGTGCCAAAGAAATACATAATAGGCAAGGCGGTTTTAATCATCTGGCCTCCGAAGAGAGTTCAATTTATATATGACCGTTAATCGAAGGAAATTTCTAACGGGATGAATTTAGCGAATAAGATTTCAATCGTCAGAATATTATTAATTCCTTTCTTTATTTGGGCGATTGTCTATTATAATCCACAGCGCGATTACTTAAGATTTATGGCATTGGGGATTTTTGGGCTTGCCGTTTTAAGCGATGCGATAGATGGCTATTTAGCCCGCGTATTAAAACAGAGGACGCCGCTCGGGACTTTTTTAGACCCCATCGCCGATAAACTGTTGTTGATTACTGCATTTATCAGTTTATCCGTGGCAAATAATCTGCCCCCCACTTTGAAGTTGCCGCCATGGGTGCCTATAATTGTAGTAAGCCGCGACGTTATAATAGTCTTGGGTGCTGTAGTAATATTTTTAATGTCGGGCAGCGTCGAAATCTCGCCTAGCCCGTTAGGAAAAGTGACGACTTTTTTTCAGATGGCAACGATTATAAGCGTCCTTTTGCAGAATTCCTATTCTAATTACATATGGAATTCGGCAATTGCATTTACCGTTTTATCTGGCATAGATTATATAATCCGTGGGGCACGGCTTTTGAACGAGAACCATAGAAAAAATCCAAATATCAAAAATCAAATATCAAAATGTTAATCATAATCTCATTAATTATTTGTTATCTTATCGGCTCGATACCCACAAGCTATATCTTCGGCAAAATTTTAGGAGGGGTAGATATAAGGCAGTACGGCAGCGGCAATGTCGGGGCTACCAATGTCTATCGCGTCGTCGGCAAGTTGCCTGGCATATTGGTTCTTATCATAGATATCTTAAAAGGCCTTATTTGTGTAACTTTGCTTCCAAATCTATTTTTGCGCCTTGGCATTCCGATGAATCCAGAGGTTTATAAAATGGCGCTGGGTTTTACTGCTGTTGTGGGGCATGACTGGACAGTATTTTTAAAGTTCAAAGGAGGCAAAGGGGTAGCAACCTCCACAGGTGTACTCATAGGGATTGCGCCAAATATATTGGTATTCGGGCTTATCGTTTGGGTTGTAATTTTTATATGGAAAAGATATGTTTCTTTAGCATCAATAAGTTCTGCAGTATCCATACCTATATTTTTTTCCATTATGTCATATCCTGTCTCGTATGTTATTTTCAGTTCTCTTATCTGCGCTATAATGGTCTATAAACACCTGCCCAATATAAGAAGGTTCGTTCGCGGCGAAGAGAACAAAATCACCTACAAAAAATAAGAACAGTTGTATTAGCTCACTAATTTAAAGCGAAGGGGGGTCCCTAATTTTATTTGACTAAATAGGATGGTTGCGATAAAATAGGGTTTTCAATGAAAAATTATAAAAAGGTTGGTATAATAGGAGATGGTGGTTGGGGAACGACTTTAGCGATACTCCTTCATAAAAAAGGGGTTAGGGTAAATCTTTGGGGTATATTTCCTGAGTATATTGAGGTATTGAAATCCAAGCGAGAGAATTTAAAATTTCTTCCTGGCGTTAAAATTCCCAGCGATTTATTTATTACTTCCAATTTGCCCGAAGCGGTTGAAAGTGCAGATATTTTAGTCCTGGCCGTTCCTTCGCAACATATGCGAGAGATAATTGGGCGGCTCAAGGGTGTAAAGACTGATGGAAAATATTTTTTGAGTGCCTCAAAAGGCATCGAAAACAAAACATTAATGAGGATGTCGCAAGTAATTCAGGATGTGCTTGGGCCAGTGAGGATAGGAGCATTATCTGGACCAACCATATCCTACGAAGTAGCAAGGGGGCTTCCCACCACCGTTGTAGCTGCCTCGGAAGATGAAGATATGGCGAAGGAAATTCAAGATTTATTTATGACCGACATTTTCAGGATTTACACAAATACCGATATTGTTGGAGTTGAACTCGGGGGGTCTTTAAAAAATGTAATTGCCATTGCCGCCGGAATATCTGATGGCCTTGGATTTGGCGTTAATACAAAATCAGGGCTGTTGGTCAGGGGCATCGTGGAAATTGCGCGCTTGGGAACTAAGATGGGCGCAAGACAAGAGACATTTTTTGGCATAAGCGGGCTCGGAGATTTGATTACGACATGCGTCAGCTCACACGGAAGGAATAGATGGTTCGGCGAAGAAGTTGGCAAAGGAAAAAGCCCCGATGAAGTTTTAAAAAGTACTGAGATGGTTGTCGAGGGAGTCGGCACAGCCAAAGCTTGCTTCGAACTCAGTAAAAAATATGATGTTGAAATGCCTATTGCGCAACAAGTATATTCGGTAATCTACGAGAGAAAAGACTCAAAAGTGGCAGTTTATGATTTAATGACGAGGGAGAAGAAGTCGGAAATTTAAACCGGGGCGTGGCTCAGTTTGGTAGAGCACCTGAATGGGGTTCAGGTGGTCAGCGGTTCAAGTCCGCTCGCCCCGACCAGATATTACTTTGGGGATTTTTTGAAGAAGAAGAAAGGTTTTTAGATATCTTATCTA
>CAZUZR010000044.1:0-9648 GCA_964625025.1 uncultured Planctomycetia bacterium
ATAAAAGGTCTTCAGCGAATCGGTTATCTTTTCCAAATCATCTTTATCGCCTTGGGAGACAAGGAGCACCTCAAAATCCTTGTAGCCCTGTTTGTTTAACTCCATCAACAGCCTTTTGGCTGTCTCTGGCCTTCCATATGTGCAAATTACGACTGAAGCCTTCATCTTAATCCTTAATTAATACTTAAGACTCCGCTGCTTGCGCTGCTTGCGCCGGTTGCGTTGATATTATATTTTGCGCAGAAGCAACAAGCCCTGTCATAAACCATAAGGCGCCTAACATCCTAAATGCCTCTAAGGTCTCGCTGAAGATGCAAGTCACCAATACCGCCGCCAGTCCTGCTACATATCCTAATCCTAAACCTTCCACAAAGGTATCTTGCGCATTATTCTTAACCCATAATCCGAGCTTAAATATCCTAGACATTAACCATAAAAAGACACAGAAGCCAACGATGCCCATCTCAGTAAGGTATGTCAAAAATTGGCTGTGCGCCTCTGTCCATAAAATATGTCTGACCCCCCAATATCCCACCCCAAAAATAGGGTTCTCCATAAATATCTTAAGCGCCTGCCCCCAAAGGTCTACCCTCGCCTGAGCGGCGAGGTCGAGTTGAATGCGCTGCGGCCCTACTATTTGGACGGTTGAAGTAAGCCTTTCCATTACAACGCGCTGTATAAGTAGGGGGCTCAATAACACCAAACCTAATAAAATAAAGAGGAATTTCCTTTCCTTTAACGCGACCATTAAGACAATTATAATGATGCTTGTCATTATGCCTACATAAGCGGACCGCGAAAACGTATAAAACAACGCATAGGATATGATGACGCTAAATATCGTAAGGGGTATCTTTACTTTCGGTAAGGGACTTCTTACAACGAGCCCCAGAGCGATGGAAATGGCGAAGCAGTAAAAGGCCCCCAGAATGGCGTTGCTCCCAAATGTCGAGACCCCATAACGAACTATGTCACCTTTTAGATAGGCGATATCGAGTGGGATGGGCCCCCCGAATATATTCTGTATGAGCTGAACCGCCGCGACCACTCCTACATTGATAAAAAATGCTATCGTAAATTTTTTGACTTGCGGCAATTCTTTTATGCAACTCGTCACAATGAAATATATAAATACGTACTCAAAAAATTTCAAAAGATGTAGCGACCCTACAACAAAAAACCATTGGGATTCGACATATCTTGTGCTCAACGGTATAAGGGAAATTACCCCGCAGAGAAAAAATATGAAAAATGGCCAATTGAGCGGCGTGTAAACAATGACGTTTTCCTTGGAGCGGGCTTTGTTGGCAAACCAGCTTAATATGAGGAATATCAAAAGGAGGTCATCGGTTCCCACCTCAACCTGTCTGCGTACCTGATACTGGAGAGTAAATGGGATGACGAAGATTAAGATATACAAACCCAATTCCATGTCCATTATTGTCAACATAGAAACCACTAAACCGAAAATGATAAGGAGGGTGTATTGGGGCTTCGCCGTGGCAACCATCTGCCCCATATACACCATAAATACGAGCATAATTAAAAATAGAAGGGCTATCCTCATATCCGACCCCTAAAGAAAAAAACCCACTTCCTCGCAAGACTAAAATTCATTTTAGGTTGATGGAAGTGGGCTCAAAAAACTCTATTGTGCCTCTTTAGCTTTTTTTGGTTTGCCGGGCTTTTCTTCCGTATAATATTTGTAACGATAATAATAGTAATAGTCAGGCATAAGTTCCGCCTGCGGCGTCATACAATTCAAGACGATGCCTTTCAGCGCTGCCTTCGCTGCTTCCATTTGGCTTTTGGCCCTAAGAAGCGCCATCCTTGAGGTCGACCCGGAGCGATAGACTAAATAAACCCCGGCTGCCTTTGAGGCAAGTATTAAACTGTCCGGGACGGGCAAGATTGGCGGAACATCAATGACGATTAAATCGTACATATTTTTTAAAGACCCCAATGTTTCGTCCAGTTTTGGAGAATATAATACCTCGGAAGGATTGGTAATATGGGTGCCACTTGTAAGGAGGTTTAGATTATCTATGCCTTGCGCCTTCGAAACCTCATCCGCTCCAAGCTCTCCCATAATTATATCGACTATCGTCCTTACCGCATCCTCTATCTTCGTTGACTTTATTAATATGTCGCTTAAACCCGGCTCCCTCTTTATTCCAAACACCTTATGTATTAAAGACTTCCTTAGGTCTGCGTCTATTAGGAGGGTCTTGTGCCCCTCTTGCGCCAAGGCAATGGCTAAATTAATCGAAGTCAGGGTCTTGCCCTCATCTGGCCCTGTGCTCGTGAAGAGGAGTATCTTCTCATTATTCTTAAGGAGTTCGTTGACTTTTAAGTTCGTCCTTAAGATGCGATAGGCCTCTGTGCTTGGAGACCTCGGGTCAAATTTAAAGAGCAGCTGCGACCGCAACCTTTCAGCCGAGTCGGGCTTTTTTTCACGCCAATGGCCCCACCTTCTTTTTCTCTCTTCTTTGCTCCTAATATAAGGAACGACGGTTAAAACAGGAAGTTTGATTAAGCCCTCCACGTCCTCTATAGTGCCCAGCGAGGTATCCAAGCTCTCCACGACGAAGGAAAGGAAAAATCCCATCACAAGTCCAACTAAACTGCCCACGGCTATGTTAAGTCTCTTGTTCGGTTTTATCGGCTGCGTGGGAACAGTGGCAGAGTTGACTATCTTAACATCCTCTACCCCTTCTGCCTCTGCGATGCGAGCCTCGTCAAGCCTTCCTTTTAGGCCCCGGTATGATTTTTCATTGACTTCCACCTCGCGCATCAAACGCGCAAATTCAAGTTCTCCTTCGGGCAAGGTCCTTAACTCATCCTTTAAACTCTTAATCTGTTCGTCTATCTTAATGACGTCCGGATAATTCTCGGTAAATAATTTTGTGAGGTTCCTCCTTTCCGCTTCACGGTCGTTAATCTCTTTTTGGATGCTAAGGGCTATCCCCGTTACCGCTTCCTTCTCTTTGAACTCCTTTAACCTCTCCTCTGCCCCTTGCAACCTTTTCGTAACTTCGGATAGTTGTTCCTCAACAAATATGCGCACCTTTCTCGCCTGCTCGCTCTTCTCCTTCGCATCATGGTTGATATAACTCTCCGCAACTTTATTGGCGATGCGCGCCACCATTTCAGGGTCGGTGTGAACCGCAGTGATTTTTATGATATTCGTCTTTTCAATTTGCTCGGTGGTAACAGCGCGCTGTAGATTTAAAACGGCTTTTGCAACCTGTTCGCTGGAAGCATCTTTAGTCAGGAGGCCTAATTCGAGGACAGCCATTTCCATAACAGGCTGGCTTGTTACGACCTTGGCTTGGGATTCCATCAAATCCGTGCCGGGCGACGTCAACAGCTCTACAAAATAACTGGTGAATGTCTTGCGTTCCAGTATCCTTACGGAAGAGGATGCAGAATATATAGGCTGCATGCTATTGGTATGTATAATCGTCGATACCAGTATCGCTGCAAAGGTAATTATAATTATCCATCCTCTCTTTCTAAAGATGATAGCGTAATCGCTTAAACTCAACCCCGTCTTAGGCAAGTCTCACTCTCCTTTTGTTTCCTTAATTCACCCCGCACCCTAAGAAGCCACCCCGTTAGAAATAAATTTCTAAACGGGGTAAAGCCGTGGTGCGAGGTTCACGTTTATAATATTATCAAAGAAAAAAGTTCAAGTCAAATAAAATTAGACAAGGGCCTCACAATTTAACCGCCTAAGGATTTTGCTTCCTCCAATACGATATCTTTGTCTATGACCTGCAAATTTTTAGCGAATCCTGAAAGAAGGCATACATCGCAAAGTCTGTTTATTCTCCTGGGGATGCCGCCTGTGCGGTCGTATATTAAGTCCATGGCTTCTTCTGTAAATATCGGCTCACTTCTTCCGGCTACCTTCAGCCGATGAATAACGTATCCTTTTATGTCCTCTTGCGATAAGCTCTCCAGATGCGCTTTTATGGCTATCCTTTGCTCAAGTTGCTTATTATTATCTATCTTCTCTTTTAATTCTGGCTGGCCGAATAATAGAAGGGTGAGTAAAAACCTATCCTGCGTCTGAAAGTTTAATAATAACCTCAATTCTTCGAATATCTTTTGGTCATCAATTATATGCGCCTCATCCAAAATAACTACGCTGTCCTTTCCATCTCGCATATTGTTTTTGAGTATCGTCTCCAAGGCATCCAACAACACGTTCACCATCACTTCAGTTTTTTTAAGCGGCATGTCCCTTGCGCCAAGATGCGTGGCTATATACATAAGCAATTCTTCATAGGACATCTGAGGATTTGTTACGAAGGCGATTTTGTATCTATCCTCAGTAAGTTCACAGAGAAGGGCTTGACCTAAGACGGTCTTTCCGCAACCAAAAATGCCTGTAAGCATAGCCGCGCCCTTTCTTTCTTTCACGGCATAAATTAGTCTGGCGAGCACCTCTTCATGCTGTCTTGAATAATAAAGAAAGGCCGGGTCAGGCGTATTCTCGAATGGCTTCTTAATTAGCCCCCAGTATTTTGTGTACATCTTAACTTATATCTCGCCCCGATGAAACATCGTAATGCATAAATTATTCTTTTATCTTGTCCAGCCTTGCCTCAACTGTGGTTTTCATCCCGCCGCGGACATTGAATTCGCCGGTTACAATGCACCATTTCGGCTTACAAGCTGCAACTACATCTTTTAAAATCCTGTTAACGGCATTCTCGTAGAAAATCCCCAGATTTCTGTAATCTAAAATGTAGTACTTTAGCGACTTTAATTCGACGCACAATTTATTCGGGACATAGCGAATGGTGATTGTGCCGAAATCAGGCAAGGCAGTGCGTGGGCAGATGGATGTGTATTCTGGAATCGAAATCGTAATTTCATAATCCTTATATTGATTTGGCCAGCATTCTATTTTGGGCAACTTTTCCTTAATGCCTGCCCTTGCGTATCTTTTGGTATAGGCCTTGGCCATATCTATCCTCAAGCGCTCCTTCTATCGAGCGTGCCTTTTCTTTTGCTCACTTTATATGGAATGCGGATAATTTTGCTCTTCGGAACCATAAATTTCATATCCTGCCTCATCAAAAACGTCTTCTTCTGTCTATTATCTAACCGTCGCATATGTTAAATTATATCATAAAAACTTAAATATAGAAAAACTATCTTCAAAGGAGCAATATCCCAGAGAGTCGAAAATATATTATAAGGGTAACGATGTCGCAGGTAGCTAAAACTATCGGCCCTGATGCCAATGCAGGGTCTATTCTTATCGCGCGGAAAAGAAGCGGCAGAAATGAACCGATAAGGCCCGATGCAGTTATGGCGAATAACATAGAAAGCGCGACCGCAGCCCCTAAGTTTTGATTTCCTTGCCAGACCAACGCTGTTGTTCCAACTACTGTGCCACAAATTACGCCAACGATAACCCCAACCAATATCTCCTTTTGTAAAAGTCCCCAAACATCTTTGAGGGCTGCTTTCCCAAGCGCGATATTTCTGACGACAATAGTGGCTGATTGCGTGCCCGTGCTTTCAAAAAAGCCCTAGCACAATTGGTATAAAAAGCGCAAGCGCTATTACAGACTTAAGTTCATATTGAAACGTTCCTAAAATAAAGGCACATATTAGCCCGCTTAAAATACTAAACGCAAGCCACGGCAACCTAAGCCTCACTATCCTCGGTATGGAACGGGTTGTTATCTCATCTACGCCTGTTCCAATTAACTTTGCGATATCTTCTTCCGCTTCCAATTCTGCGATGTCAACCATTTCGTCAGCGGTAATAATTCCGATTAATCTTTGCGTTCTATCCACGACCGGCAGCGCTAAAAATTTATGTTTGATGAAAAGCCTCATCGCCTCCTCTTGGTCCATATGGACTTGTGCCTTTATGACATCTTTGAGCATAATATCCTTAACAAATGTTTGTGGTGGACGACTTAAAAGGTCGCGCACCTGAATTACGCCAATTAAACATGCATCTTTATCTACAACATATATATAAGATGGCTTTGATACTACCTCCAGAGTTGTGCTGCGAAAACGATTTATCGTCTCCTCTATCGTTGAATCTTGAGGCACCGCTAAGAATTCCCTCTTCATTATTGCGCCAACGGTATTTTTCTTAAACTTACTTTTGCTCATTCGTCCTTAGCCTTCCTGTCTTTTCTGACAGGGTTTGCCTGCCAAGCAGGCAAACAAGATTTAAGACCTATTATAAAACAAAAAGCCCTTTGACGCAAATCCCGCTCCTTCTGTGGAGGGGCGGGACAAATGCCAAAGGGCTTTGATTAAAATACCGCACCTTTATCCTATTGTGAGGCGCTTCTCATCTTAAAAATTGTGACTCAAAATGTGCGCGTTAAAATCTTGGCCTACTTCCCCGCAGCCTTAAGGCCTGCCTGATAACCAGATTGATAGCCCTCTTGAAAGCCTTTGGTATAGCCATCTTGGAAGGTTACCCCTGTTGGTGCTGTCGGAGTCTGCTCAGGCATCAGAACATCTATGAGTGCACCGCCAATGACACCAGTGCCTGCGCCAACTAACGCGCCTTTGCCAGCCTTGCCGCCGGAGACCTCTGAGGCTACCGCTCCTGTTGCTGCGCCGACTAAACCTTGTTTTATAATCTTCTTCGTCGCATCCTCAGCTGTTATCGCTGGAGCTGCAATTAGGCCTATCAACGCGCCCAAAAGTATGAGGCAAATTAGTACCCGCATTCTTCCACCCTCCTTTTTTTCTACTATAATTATACCACATTTTCCGAAAATGTCTATGAAAATCGGAAGAAAAAGGGGACGTTCCATTTGGGGACAGTCCACTCAAAATGAAGTGTCCCTAAGTGGAACGTCCCCTAATATATTCTAAAAGTCGAAGATAATTCTGCTTCGGGTCCCCCTGTCCAAAAATTCCGCTTCCGACACAGGCAACATCTACGCCGCTATCTCTTATCATAAGAATATTATCTAACTTTATCCCTCCGTCCATCGCTACGATGAAATTGCCCTTTATATTTTTAAGCGTCCTTGCTTTATCGCAAACCTCTGGAATGAATTTGCTGCCATAAAAGCCGGGATTTACTGAAAGCAAAAGCAGGACATTTATATCTTTTAAAAAAAAATCGACCTCTGGAATGCGAGTCGGCGGATTTACGGCAAGCCCTGCCTCTAATCCAAGGGCGCGAATCGCCTTAATAACCTGCGCTGGATTTTCTTTTGACTCATAATGAAATATTATCCTGCTTGCGCCCGCCTCCTTAAATTGTTCCAAATATACGCTTGGCTCATCAACCATAAGGTGGATTTCCAATTTTAATTTCGTCTTCACCCTGACCAAGTCACCTGCCGTAATGCTTTTAGACGGAACGAATTTCCCATCCATTATATCTATCTGGGCCAAATCGCAAAAATCCTCTGCTTGGCTTATCATCTTCTTTAAATCTTGCGGCTTATCTGTCAATATAGCGGGTATGATTTTCATCTTTCTATTTAGGTGGGTCTATTTTTATATCGCCTTAGGGTTATGCCAGCAGAATGGGTCGGATTCGAAGAAATCGCCTGTTACATCGTAGGCAAGCACCCTGCAGCCATAGCACTTATCTAAATATTCGCAATCCCTGCATGCGCCCTTCAAGTGTTTCTCGATGTTCCTACATTTTAGGACGACGTGATTATTTATGATATCCTTTAATCTATTCTTCCTTACGTTTCCTAATGCCAAACCATCAGGGGCTTCAGAGCAAGGAAGGACCGTTCCCATCGAGTTCACAAAACATCCCACATAATGTCGTCGGCAGGACTTCTCGCATGCCCAAGGTATATCGTAATTCCAGCCTTTGAGCCTATATTCTTCACGGTCTATCTTCTCAAGGATTTGGAAAAGCTCCTTCAATTTAGCGGCCGTTGTAAAAAGGTCGCCGTTTTCTCTAGCGCGCCCGTGCGGATGCATCCTCGCAACAAATGGCGTTATATTTCTATCGCGCGCGAAACGCCATACGTTCGGAATGTCGTCTATGTTCATCCTGCCAGCAACGCAATTTATCGTCATCGGCAACTCCTTAGTATAACCAACGCTTATAAGGTTATCTATGCCCTCGAGCGTCATCTTCAATGCGCCTTCAACTCCGCACAGATAATCTGCTATCTTTGTTATTAAAGAATCTAATTTCACGCAAGGCGATATCTGAAGGTCGAACATCTTCTTGGCCTTCTCGACGGTCAGGCCAACGCCGTCGGTAAACCCTATCACTGCAAGTCCCTTATCTCGAACGTACTTGGCTATCTTAAAATAATCTTCATGCAATAGCGGTTCTCCGCCGGTCAGATTAACCAATTTTATTCCGAGTTCTATCGCCTGGTCGATGACATCTATTATCTCCTCGGTGGTCAACTCGTTAGAAGCTGCAAAATGCGCGCTCGCATAACAATATCTGCACATCAAATTGCATTTAAGCGTGAGTTCAAAATCTATAGAGCCAAGCTTGCGCTCTTCCTTTATCGCCTTTATCTCTTCCGGCGTAAACGCAAGGGCCATCCCGGGCCCTAACAGCCTATTTTTCTCTCCTACATTAGAATTCAAATCCACTCCCATCTTACCCTCCTATTTATCGAGATAAGACAGCCCATGCCTTTCTATAATCTTCAAATGTATCTATATCAAGCCAATCGTCGTATATGCTTATCGGCGAAATCTTATATCCCTCTTTAATCAGCCAATCTATGATATCGATGAAAGATGCCTTGGAAAAAACCCTCTGCGCCATCCATTTGTTTACGTATTTATGAGCCAAATAATTTAAAAACTTCTTGCGCTCCTCTCTCAATATCTTAGCGCCCTCGGCAGAAAAGATAGCCAATCCAATAAATTCGCCATCCGCTTTTGTGGGGTTAAATCCTCTTCCTATTTGAATTATACGTCCTTGACTTTCATCCAATACAACGAGCTCCGCTTCCTTTACCGAGCCTTCGCTACGATTGCGATAATGCTCCCTCCAATTCCTGTCGATAATGAGGCTTATATCGGCCTTGGATAGCAATAGTTTGCTTAACACGCTTTCCTCAAAGATGATATCGCCGTACAAAAATATAAAGGCGCCGTCAAGTTCCTGCTCAGCGCAAAATAGGGAAGAGAGTATATGTCCTTCTTTATACTTATCATTTTCGTAATACCGAATGCCCGGGTAATTGATTTTCTCCTTTTTGTATCCTCTGACAACCGCTATGCTTAAGATGCCAAATTTATTTAGCAGTTCTATCTGGCGTTCCAGAATGGTCTTTCCTTTTATATCCAGCATTGCCTTAGGGACTTCTTGGTTAAGTGGAAGGAGCCTCTTCTCAAAACCGGCTGCAACTATAACGGCTTTTAAAGGCGTGGCTTGATGGGGCCTTTTCTCTTTTTCAATCCCGGCGTCTAACATCTTCCTTACAAGTTCGCTTAAGTTTATTTCAGGATGTCTTGAAAGCCAGCCCTCATGCTCTACATCGATTTTAATAGCCTTGGTAATCTTCATCTTCTTCCCTTCCTAAGTATGTACGTACGTATTTTATATGCTTATTAGATATTCTGTCAAGTTAAATCTTTGAGAGCGCTGTAAAATTCTTAAAAACTATATCAGCGCTCTCTGATTACACAGATTAAATTAGATTA
>CAZUZR010000045.1:0-8857 GCA_964625025.1 uncultured Planctomycetia bacterium
AAATCTAATTTGGAGGAATTTCGTTCGGGATGAAGGGAGAATACGATATATGAAACTCACAAAAAAAGAGCTGGAACGATTTAGTAAGATATTGCTCAAAAAGAGGGAAGTTATTTTAAGCGAGATTCAACACATTGAGAAAAACGCCCTGAACAAGTCGCAACGGGATGCCTCCGGCGATTTATCGGCATATACCTTCCATATGGCAGACGTAGCGACTGATAGCTTCGATAGGGAGTTCTCTTTGGGGATAGCGACGAACGTTCAGCAGAAGATACTTTATGCGATAGATGAAGCGCTTAAGCGCATCGATGATAAGACGTATGGAAATTGCGTGAGATGCGAAAAGCCAATAGCGAAGAAGAGGCTTTTAGTTGTTCCTTATGCCGGACTTTGCGTTGAATGCCAATCAAAGGAGGAGCCCCAAAAGAAGATAATTTAATGTGCCCTTTCTTAATCGCTGGTTTCGTAGTTATTGTAGACCAGATTACGAAAGCGATAGCCGTATCCAACCTAAAATTTAGCGAATCCTTAGCCATAATAAATAAAGTCTTCTCGCTCACATTAGTTCAAAATACCGGTGCGGCGTTCGGCCTATTTAAAAATCAGGCTGCCTTTTTTATTTTAATTTCAGTTATCGCAATCATATTTATCATATTTTCTTTGAGTAAACCCCACGCTAAAGATTCGGTGCAGGGTAAAAAGGCGATAACTTTCTATCTGCCGTTGGCGTTAATCTTGGGGGGCGCGTTCGGAAATTTAATCGATAGGTTACGGTTCGGCTACGTTATCGATTTTTTGGATTTTAAGGTTTGGCCAGTGTTTAACGTGGCGGATTCGTGCATCTCGTTTGGGGCGTTTCTTTTGTTTTTAACGATAATAAGAGGAAAAAAATAGGAAAAATTAAGGACACGTCTCTTTAAAAAATAGTGCGTCCCTAATTAAAAAGGGGGCTTAAGTTGTACCCTGTTTTATTTAAGGTCGGTCCTATACATATATATTCCTATGGGGTGATGCTCGCCTTAGCCTTTTTGGTTGCTACATTTTTGGCAAGGCGACGCGCGATTTCTGTGGGAATTGATGGCGATGCTATAATTGACTTAAGCATTTATCTTATTATCTCAGGAATTTTAGGCGCCCGTCTATTATATGTCCTTCTAAATTTAAAGTATTACAAAGACAATCCCCTTGAGGTCGTAATGATTTGGAGGGGAGGCTTAGTTTGGTATGGTGGACTTATCTTGGCGATTTTGGTCGGCACATGGTTTTTGCGGGCAAGGGCACTGCCTATTTTTAAAATAGGCGATTTAATAATTCCATATGTCGCTTTAGGTCAGGCGATAGGCCGAATCGGTTGTTTTTTAAATGGCTGTTGCTATGGCAAGCCTACAACGCTTGCCCTTGGCATAAGTTTTAATCCAGCGCAGATTCCGGTTCATCCGACGCAACTTTACGAATCTGCGGCAATGTTTCTAGCCTATTTAATTTTAAGGATGCGAGAACCCGGTGAGGGGAAAACGATATTTTTATATTTGATATTATATTCAGCCGTTAGGTTCTTCAATGAGTTTTTAAGGGGAGATAATCCACAAGTTTTGATTGGGCTTACCTTTTCTCAAATTATATCGATAATAATTTTAGCGCCAACCATTTTATTATGGAGAAATATACCTTCCAAGTAAGCGAGCGCGAACCTTCGATTCATTCCCTTAGAAACAAGGTTTCTAAGGGAATTCGTCTCGACCAATATCTTGTCTTAGTCTTTCCTAAGCCGCTCTCTCGCTCCCACATAAAAAGATTGATAGATAACGGAAATATTTTGATTAATGGCGCAAAGATTAAAGTGCACCATAAAGTTAAGCCCGGCGAGAGGATTGAGGTGGTCTTAGAAGAGCTGCCGTTTTTAGGTTTAGAGCCAGAGGATATTGTGCTTAATATAATTTACGAAGACGATGACATAATAGTCGTGAATAAACCGCCAGGGATGGCGACTCATCCAGGTCCAGGCATTGCATCTGGTACATTAGTGAATGCGCTACTTCATCACTGCAAAGCCCTCTCCACAGTAAACGACTTACGGCCTGGGATTGTCCATAGATTGGATAAGGATACATCGGGCGTTATGGTCATTGCAAAGAATAATTTCAGCCATATGGAACTTGCGAAACAATTTAAGGAGCGGACTGTAAAAAAGAGATACATCGCGTTGGTGAAAGGCATTGTGGAATTAGATGAAGGTGTCGTTGACTTGCCGATAGGCAGGCACCCGCGCTTGCGCCAAAAGATGGCTGTGCGATACGATTCGCCAAAAAGCGCTGTCACTGAATATAAGGTCCTCAAACGAGTTAAGGATTTTACGATGGTGGAATTGAATTTAAAGACGGGCAGAACTCATCAGATACGAGTCCATATGGCGTATTTAGGCCACCCTATCTTAGGGGATGGGAAATATGGGGCGAGCGATAAACCACCACACCAAAATTTTTGGTGTGGTGGTAAATTTCCCCGTCAGGCTTTACATTCTTACTCTTTAAACTTTCGCCATCCTCGCACAGGTGCTAATTTAGAGTTTGTGGCGGAATTACCGGAGGATATGAAAGGCCTGATTAGTTAACCCCCACACCAATTGAAATATAGCTTAGGCTGATACGCAATTGGTGCGGGATAAAATTTCTCTTGCATTTCTGTTCTGTCTTTTATATAATACATTAAGGATAGAAAAATTAGTCACCGCCACAAGGCGTTGGCGCTCGCCACGCAGATCGGCGAATCCTTGAGGTAAGTCCGCCATATGTAGGTTGGCGGAGATTAAATTTGTCCGCCTCAGGCGGACTCATTTAAAAAGGAGGAATGATATGAAATCGCGGCTTCCTTTAATATTATTGTCGTTATTATGCATAGCATTTTTAGTAGTGGCAGTTCAACAGTTCCTCGGAAAACAGCAGGAAGGTAAAGCGCGCCTCAATATCGAAAAGACGCTTCAGGAAATTACCAATGCCAAAGAATCGCTTCAAGGTGAATTAGAAGAACATAAGAGAATTCGCACAGATTTGGAGTCTCAATTAGCAAGCATTAAAGGACAAATCGCAAGTTTGCAAAACCAAGCCGAAACATTAGCCACTCAACTCGCCAATGAGCGAAGGACGAAAGAGGATGCGCTTTCTCAATTGAATGAAAAGACGCGTGAAATAGATAATCTCAAGATTAGCTTTGAAGACATGCAGAGAGAGAAGTTTACCCTTCAGGAACAATATGATAAGATAAAGAAAGAACAGGTTGCTCTTCAAGACCAGTTAAGGACCATTAAACTAACAAACGAATCCCTAACAAGGCAGATTCAAGAATTACAGGCGAAGAAAGAAGTTGAATTAGAGAAGATAGTGGTAAAGCCAGCCAAGGGCCAAGAGGGGAAAGTGCTGGTCGTCAATAAAGAATTCAATTTCATAGTCATAAGTGCAGGGAACAACAGAGGAGTAACCCCCGGGGTAATCTTCAATATCTACAGAGACGGAGAAATAATAGGAAAGGCGCAAGTCGAGAAGGTTTACGAGACTATGTCCGCGGCGAATATCTTACCGGATAGCAAAGAGATTAAAGAGGGCGATTTAGCGAAAGCCTTGTAATTTGGAATTCAAAGTTTTACCTGCCAAGAGTTTATTCGGTTCAATTATCCTACCCGGCGATAAATCTATCTCTCACAGAGCGATAATGCTAAGTTCCATCGCAAATGGAACTAGCAAGGTTAGAAATTTCTTACATTCCGGCGATACAGATGTTACAATTGCTGCATTCCGCGCGATGGGGATTAAGATAAAAGAGACCCCAAGCGAAATAATCGTCGAGGGTCGCGGCCTTTTGGGTTTAAGCGCGCCTTCGGCAAAGTTATATATGGGGAACTCCGGCACCACGATGCGCATTCTTCTCGGCATATTAGCAGGGCAACTTTTCCAAACGACTTTAACCGCGGATGACTCGCTCTCCAAAAGGCCGATGAAGCGCGTCGCTGAGCCGTTAAGTTTAATGGGCGCAAAGATAGAAGGAAAAGATAACGCCAATTACGCGCCGATTACAATTCGCGGCGGAAGATTAAAAGCGATAGATTATGTTTTGAAAATAGCCAGCGCTCAAGTAAAATCCGCAATTCTTTTGGCAGGGCTTTATGCCGATGGGAAGACATCCGTTATAGAGCCATCTAAGTCGAGGGACCACACTGAAAGGATGTTGAAGGCATATGGGGCGGAAATTTCGGTTGAAGGGCTAAGAATTTGCGTTAAAGGCGGAGCGGAACTTAAAGCTCAAGATATAGAAGTGCCTGGCGACATTTCAAGCGCTGCTTTTTTCATCGTCGGCGCAACAATAGTAAGAGGTTCATCTATAATTTTAAAATTGCTGGGAATAAATCCGACGCGGACCGGCATCATAGATATTTTGAAAATGATGGGTGCAAAAATAAGGATTGAGAATAAAAGAGAAGTGACGGAAGAACCAATCGGCGACATCTGCGTTGAAAGCGCTGATTTACATGGTGTCACAATCGAAGGCGATTTAATTCCGCGAGCGATAGATGAGCTGCCAATTGTTATGGTTGCGGCGGCATATGCAGATGGTATGACTGTAATAAAAGGAGCACAAGAGCTGAAGGTCAAAGAGACCGACAGGATAAATTCGATGGCGGCCAATCTAAATCGGATGGGCGCAGATTTTAAAGTTGAGGGCGATGAGATTACAATTGTCGGCTCAAAAGATTTAAAGGGCATAAGAGCGAAAAGTTTCGGCGACCACAGGACTGCGATGTCCATTGCAATCGCTGGCTTAGCTGCAAAAGGCGAAACCACGATCGATGACATCGCCTGCATCGCAAAATCATATCCGGAGTTTGCTAAGCATTTACAGACGCTTTTAGCATAAATAATCAGTAGTATTAAAACTTACGAAAGGAGGCACATAATTATGAAGAAAGCGTATATCTTTATTATAGTTCTAGCACTTACATTTGTACAAATTGCACGCGCAGAAGAGAACGCTCGTCGTCAATTGGCGGAGGAGTTACTTTCTCTCATGGATATTCAGAGGAATATCGAACAAACATTTGAGGCGGTGAAAGAGATGCAAATGCCCCAACTCAAAAGCATAAGCCCGCCAGATGTGGATACCGATAGGGCTCAAGCTAGGCAAGCTAGGCACGAACAAATGATGAACCTTATTGCCAAAGAAATGAGCTGGGACAAACTCAAAGATGACTATATAAGCATTTACGCAGATACATTTACTGAGGAGGAACTCAAAGGATTAATAGAATTTTACAAGGGGCCTCTGGGGCGCAAGCTTATTGAAAAAACTCCTGAGCTGACGAAAAGGTCGATGCAACTTTCCCAGAAAAAGATGGCTGATATAATGCCGAAGATTGAAGAACAGATAAAACCGCGCCGAAATGAGGTAGCTGCAATAGGTTCGCTACGCAGCATAAGCACAGCGTGCGAGAGTTTCCGTGCTGAGCAGTCGCCACTGAGGTACCCGGCGAACTTAGCAGCGTTAAGTAGTGCAACACCGCCTTATATCGATGCCACGTTAGGAAGCGGTACAAAAGAGGGATATACTTTCACCTATACTTTGGTTGACGCCAACCGATATACCTGCACCGCTGCTCCTGTTACAGTGGGCGTTACGGGAAATAGGAGCTTCAGGGTGGATCAGTCGGCTGTGATTATCGATGTTGCGACAGGCAACCCCTTTGAGTTTGAGTAAAGGGCTGCAAGCGTAAGGTAAGTTAAGGAAAAAGGCGAAACCACAATCGATGACATAGATTGTGTGGCAAAGTCATATCCGGAGTTCATTAGGGATTTAAATTCCCTTTTAAAATAAATTGCTTCAGCTTGTGTTCCTCAGGAAACGCTCGAAAAACCCCAGCGAGGTTTTTCTCGCTCCGCTTTAGTCCTCGCTCTTCCGCTAAGGATTAATAGCGGGCGGAAACCTTGCCCGCTCGGACTAAAAAGGTTCCTTGCGGACACAAGCCTACGCAAGTATATTAAATTTCAAAGTAGGCAATTTAATTCTGGACGTTCCGATATCGCATCCGCACGTAGAAGATTCGAGCGGGCTAAGGTTGCCCACAATATAACCTTAAGGCAGAGCGAGAAGGTTCTCCGAGCGAGATTTGACTCGCAGGGACAAATCGAGCGGTGCGGGAGATATCGGAACGGGAAGAACTATTATTTACAATTGACTTTTAGGCGGGGTTTTGTTATGCTTTTTAAATATCAGGAGGAGCGCCGATGAAGAGGCGATTCGATGTTTTAAGAAAAGTTTTTAATACAATTTCCGGAATGTTTTCCAACGATATGGGCATCGATTTGGGGACTGCGAGCACTCTTGTGTATGTAAAGGGCGAAGGCATAGTCCTTTGCGAGCCTTCAGTGGTTGCAATCCAAAAAGGGACGAATAATGTACTGGCTGTTGGCGAAGAGGCAAAGCGAATGCTCGGGCGAACTCCTGGTTCCATCATCGCAATCAGGCCGATGAAGGATGGCGTTATCGCAGATTTTGAAATTACAGAGTCAATGCTTCGTTATTTCATAAAGAAAGTTCATAATAGAAAGGTTTTAGTTAGGCCTCGAATGGTGATAGCAATTCCGTCGGGAATTACCGAGGTTGAGAAGCGCGCTGTAAAAGATTCTGCAGAGCGCGCAGGCGCTCGGGAGGTCTATCTGGTTGAAGAACCAATTGCCGCTGCTATCGGTGTAGGCCTTCCGATTCAGGAGCCAGCAGGAAATATGATAATCGATATAGGTGGCGGCACGACGGAAATGGCGGTGATTTCGTTGTCCGATATAGTCTTTTCTAAATCCATACGCATCGGCGGAGACGAGATGGACGACGCTATAATTCAACATCTTAAAAAAACATATAATTTGATGATAGGAGAGCGCACAGCGGAGGAGGTAAAGATAAAGATAGGCTCCGCATATCCATTAGAGGAGGAGTTGACTATGGAAGTGCGCGGGCGAGATTTAGTCGCAGGGCTACCTAAGACGGTAACCATATCTTCAGAGGAAGTAAGGGAAGCGCTCGCCGAACCAATCACCGCAATAGTTGAGACGGTGAGGATTACCCTTGAGCGAACGCCTCCAGAATTATCAGCTGATTTGATTGAGCGCGGACTAGTATTAGCTGGTGGCGGCGCATTATTAAGAGGGCTCGACAAACTACTATCTGAACAGACAGGCCTTCCAGTTCATATCGCAGATGACCCGATAACCGCGGTAGCATTGGGCACGGGAAAGGTCTTAAGCGAGATAAGATACCTAAAGAAAGTAACTGTAACGACTGCTGCAAAGACCCTTGAGCCTTAATATTCATTTGTGAGAAAAATTCAAAGCAAGCCATTATCCCTCGCGATTGCAATCGCCATAATTATAATCGTCTTTATTGCATTTGAAGCCGCATCGAATAGAGCAACCTTAAGCATATATTCCTTACTTAGGTTTCCCACCAAAATAATCTCCGCCATCTTTAAAACCGGCTATGAACTTCTTCACTTCAAAAGCATCGCAAATGAGAATCTAAGGCAAAAGCGCCAGGCAACTGAGCTAAAGTCGAAACTCGCAAATTTAAATGAGGCATTAGCAGAGAATAAAAGACTAAAAGAAATCCTGGCGGTGAAGGATAAATTGCCCACTCGCTCGATAGTTTGCAGGGTGATAGGCAGGAACTCTTCTAATTGGAGAGAAAGCCTAATTATTGACAAGGGTTCAAATGATGGATTGCATGAAGATATGGCGGCCCTCGCAAACGGTGCGCTCATCGGAAAAATTACAGGGGTAGGCAAGTCAAATGCTCGAGTTTCTTTAATTACCGACCCTGAAATTAGGGTTGCGGCTCTTTTGCAGAGAAGCAGGGCAAGCGGTTTAATTTATGGAATTGCACGAGGGCGCTGTATTATGAAATTCATCCCTAAAGATGCAGACATAAAGGCTAACGATTCGGTTGTTACATCAGGCCTAAGCGGGATTTATCCGAAAGGCATTTTAGTTGGCGTGGTTTTAGATGTGAAGATGGAGCCAAATGGGCTATACCAGTTTGCATTGATTGAACCGGTAGCGAATCCTATGGCGATAGAAGAGGTAATAGTAATGGAATGATGAGGACTTCATCCTTCATAGCCCTAATTTTTATTTCTATCTTTGAGGCCGCAAGCTACAATTACATTAAATTATTTGGCGTAGGTCCAGAATTTATGTTGCTCGGAGTTTTATATTTCGGGCTTAATTCGACAAAAGGGGCAGGAGCAGTTTGCGGTTTGATAGGTGGAATTTTAAAGGTCTCTTTTTCTGGAGCACATCCGTTAATCTTACTAATTTATACTTCGGTCGGTTTCTTCGCCAGCCTTTTCAAAGGGGCGGTATATAAGGAATTGCCATTAGCGCGAGCTATTTTGACATTTATAACTGTTATCTATTCAAATATTTTTTATAATTTTCTAATCTCCTCTTTGGGCTTGCCATATCTTAAGGCGCTATTTTTCCTTTCCATTCCCACAGCGATATATGCCGCGGCCTTAGCGCCGTTTATATTCATCCTGCTGGAATTTTTATTGCCACCGAGAGAGATAGAATATAAAGAAATAATATTTAAAAAGAGGGCCCTTGAAAGAGGACGCCCCGAATAAAATATGATTACACTGATTAAAAATCAGATTACACAGATAAGTTTGCCATTGGTAATCTTTGTAATCGGTCTTTTAAAATCTGTGTAATCAAACATAATTTTTTTGACAGGGCACTATGAGAAACAAAATTTACTCCGCGATAATTTCTATTTCTTTCCTCGTCCTTTTCTTCGGCATATTTTATTTGCAGAT
>CAZUZR010000046.1:0-8852 GCA_964625025.1 uncultured Planctomycetia bacterium
CGATGCCGTAAAGTGTAGGCAAATAAAAGCGAATTTGAGCCTAGTGGTCTGTGACAATCCGAAAGCGTATGCGATACAGAGGGCGAAAAAGGCTCGCATTGAAGTCGCGTTAGTCGACCCTAAAGAATTTCCGACGAGGGAAAAATTAGAAGGCGAGATAATTCGGCATCTTAAAAGAAAGAAGATTAGCTTAATCGCCCTTGCGGGGTTCATGAGGGTTTTAAGCCGTCAGTTTGTGCGAGAAAATAAAAATAGAATTTTGAATATACATCCCGCGCTACTGCCTTCGTTTAGAGGGTCGCATGCTATAAAGGACGCTTTAAACTACGGCGTTAAGATAACAGGTCCAACGGTCCATTTCGTAACAGAGAAGGTCGATTTAGGGCCCATAATTCTACAGGCGGCTTGTCTTGTGAAAGACAGAGATACCGAAGATAGCCTATTAGCACGCGTCCATAAATTGGAACATAAGATTTACCCAAAAGCGATTAAGCTTTTTGTGGAGGGAAGATTGAAGGTCGTAGGTAGGAAGGTCAAGATTCTTTTAGGGCTGTTGCTAATCATGGGTTTTTTGGTCCCTGTTAACATCTCGGTATTTTGTGCCGAGGAAAAGGAATTCGTTGTGCACGACATTCGTATTCCTGTTTCGATATATTACGAGAACGGAGAGTTTCAAGACGTATCGCAGAAATCCCTTGTGAATTACAGCAACACCTATAAACCCGACGATTCCGATTACAGGCCGCTTACGAAGGAGGAATTTTCAGAGAGGAGATTAGATCTATATTTTCAGGCTGTCTCCGCAACCGCTGAATTATTAGATTCATTATATATGCCTTTTATGGCTGATGGGCTTTTCGAAATAATGGGTTATGGCTATAAGCTCAAAGGATGTAGAGACCTATTAAAGACGAAATATAATTTACATTTCGATATTAGCGATAGCGAGGCGTTTATAACGTATAAGAAAAGATACTGATTCGAATCTAATGTCGATAAAATTTGGCACCTCTGGTTGGCGCGCAGTAATTGCCGATGAATTTACCTTCCCCAACGTAAGAGTCGTTTCCCAAGCGATAGCAGATTACGTCAAATCGAATTCCCTTCGTAGGCAACGTCCGCCCCAAATTATAGTCGGATATGACACGCGCTTCAATTCCAAGGAATTCGCTCAATCCGTTGCAAATATACTTGCCTCAAATGGCATTAAGGTGCTATTGACGGAACGTGATACGCCTACGCCAGTGATATCCTTCCAAATAATAGATAAAAAGGCAGACGGCGCTATAAATATAACCGCAAGCCATAATCCGCCCGAATACAACGGCCTTAAATTCTCACCCAGCCACGGAGGGCTGGCAGCGCCGGCGGTTACGAAAGATATAGAAAAGCGTATCGCGAAGATAAAAGGTGAAGCCGAAGAGTCGCCGCCCGACAGATTTAAGCATCCGGTAGAGGTATTTGACCCTAAGCCACGATATCTTGCGTCGATAAAAAAACTTGTAGATTTAGCCACCATAAGTAAGGCTAAATTAAAAGTTGTAGTTGATGTTATGCATGGGACAGGCAGGGGATATTTAGACGAAATCTTGAAAGAGGCAGGTTGTAGATTTGAGGTATTAAATGAGGATTTAGACCCCTTATTCGGGGGGCGCCCTCCTGAACCAGCGCGGGAGAATCTAAATAAGTTGATAGCAGAAGTGAGGAGGAAGAAAGCGGATTTTGGCCTTGCGCTCGATGGGGATGCGGATAGGTTTGGAATAGTAGATGAGACAGGCAGATTCTACACGCCGAACGATGTTATTTCGCTTCTATTCAAGCATTTAATCGATACGCGGCCGCGCTTAAAACAGGTCGCCCGTACTCATTCGACCACCACATTAATAGACAGGATAGCAAAAAAATATGGAATCGAGGTAATTGAGACCCCAATCGGATTTAAATATATCGGCGAGATTTTATTAAAAGGAAACTGCATTATAGGCGGCGAGGAATCTGGCGGGCTCTCAATTGCAAATCACATTCCGGAAAAAGACGGCATCTTAGCGTGCCTTCTCGTCGCTGAAATGGTAGCTAGGCAGAGAAAGAAGTTAAGCCATATCCTAAGCGATTTATATCGTGAATTTGGCAGGTCCTATCCTGGCAAATTGAACTTTACATTAACAGATGATGAGAAGTCACAGCTGCTTAATATGCTAGATAAAAACCCGCCTAAGGTAATCGCTGGCTTAAGGGTCTCAAAGTTAAATAAGATGGATGGATATAAGTTCATCCTGGAAGATTTAAGCTGGATTCTGATACGTCCCTCTGGAACAGAGCCTTTAGTCCGCTGCCATTTCGAAGCAACCTCGCAGGACAAAACCAAGAAACTTGCCAATTTTAGCCAGGCCCTCATAAAATCGTTTAAATTACCGCTAAAAATAGCCACCCCACCTGAGGAGGATTAAATTTAATTTGTTGACCCGGTTAGAAATTATGTTATAATTTTATTATTATATTTCTAACGGGATTGACATTCCTCGTCGGATATCATATAGTAGAGACTATGCCAAAGTCACGAAAAACAACAATCTCAAAGGTTATAGCCCGGGAAATATTAGACTCGCGTGGAAACCCCACCGTAGAAGTTGACTGTATTTTAAGCAACGGCATATTAGGCCGCGCTGCGGTCCCCTCGGGCGCATCGACTGGCGAGCACGAAGCGCTTGAGATGCGCGATGGAAATAAAGCGCGATATTTGGGAAAGGGCGTGTCAAAAGCCGTCTGCAACGCAGAAGATGTAATCGGCCCAAACATAAAGGGCAGGGACCCGTTTAATCAAAAATCCATCGATAAATTCTTGATAGAGTTAGATGGCACCCCAAATAAATCAAGGCTTGGGGCAAATGCGATTTTAGGTGTCTCGCTCGCCGTAGCGAAAGCTGCTGCGAATTCGAAAGGCCTATCTTTATATAAATATTTAGGTGGAACAAAGGCAAAGGTGCTTCCCCTGCCTCTTATGAATATCGTAAACGGCGGGCTTCACGCGGATAATAATTTGGATTTTCAGGAATTTATGATAGCCCCTTTAGGTGCGCCTAATTTTAAAGAGGCGCTTCGGATGGGCGCGGAGGTCTTTCACAATTTAAAGTTTATTTTAAAGAAACGCGGTTGTGTCACGTCTGTGGGGGATGAAGGCGGTTTCGCTCCGAATTTAAAGTCTAACCGTGAGGCAGTTGAGGCAATTTTGGAGGCGATTTCTGCTGCGGGATATAAGGCAGGGAAGGATATCTATATCGCGCTCGATTGTGCCTCGTCTTCATTTTATAAAGATGGGAAATACATCTTGCGCTCTGAGACGCCATCGGAAAGGTCCTCTGATGATATGATTGAATTCTATTCGCAGTGGCTTAAAGATTACCCAATTATATCTATAGAGGATGGCTTGGCAGAGAACGATTGGGCTGGTTGGAAAAATTTGACAAAGCAGTTGGGCGATGTGGTTCAACTGGTCGGAGACGATATATTCGTTACAAATATAAGATGGCTTAGGAAGGGCATCGAAGAAGGTTGTGCGAATTCAATTTTAATTAAGGTAAATCAGATCGGAACCCTTACAGAAACTTTAGACGCCATTGCGTTCGCGAGGAAGAGCGGATATTCGGCGATAATTTCGCACCGCTCGGGAGAGACCGAGGATACGACTATAGCGCATTTGGCGGTTGCCACAAACGTTGGGCAGATTAAAACAGGCTCGCTTTCGCGAAGCGAGCGAATCGCAAAATATAATGAACTCCTGCGCATTGAGGAGGAACTAGGAAAGGCAGCGGTTTACCCCGCGCCTCAAGCTAAGGGGCTTTGGTTTACAAAGGTAGGATGTGGCAAAAAAAGAAAGTAATCTGGACTATCTTTTTGGCGTCAGCGCTACTTTTAATTATATTTTTGCCCGGCATATCACGATATCACCAATTAAAAGAGCGCCAAGTAAAATTTGATGATAGAATTGAAAAGTTAAAGAAATCTGAAGCCGATTTGCGCGTAGAACAAGGGAAGCTTCAGAAGGACCCTACCTATATAGAGAAAGTTGCGCGCGATAAGTTGCAAGTTATTAAGAAGGGCGAAACGATTGTAAGGGTCGAAGATAGTAATGGACAGTAACGGCGACGGGCAAAGTTCAAGCAATTCAAGTCAGGTATTAAATCAGGTTTTAAAAGTAGGCGATACAGTTGAAGCGGAAGTTGTGCGAATTACTGATTTTGGCGCTTTCGTAAAATTCTCAGACGGAAGAAAAGGCCTGATACATATTTCGCAGATTTCAGACTCATATGTAAAAAACGTAAACGACCATTTAAGGGTTGGCGATAAAGTAAAGGCAAAAGTAATAACAATTTCGCCTGATGGAAAGATAGACTTAACTCTAAAAACCCCAAGAGAACCACAGGCTCCTCAAGGGGAAAAGATACGCAGGGCAGAAGACGGCCGCCGTGGTAACCCATCGCAATTTCCAAAGGATAAGACTTTTAAAACCTCCACCTTCGAAGAGAAATTAAAGCAATTCCTCAAAGAGAGCGAAAAGCGGCAAGCGGATTTAAGGAAGCACTTCGAGGAAAAACAAAGGTAAAGGGCAGGTATTAACTTCTGAAATTCTCTGTGTAATCTCTTTCAAAATCTGTGTAATCAAAAATAAGTTTTTATCCCTCTATTATGATAACCGTCGTTGGCAGTTCCAATACGGATTTTTGTGTCGTGGTAGATTATCTTCCTAAAGAGGGACAGACAGTTTTAGGAAGTGACTTTTTCATCGCGGCCGGTGGCAAGGGTGCGAATCAAGCGGTTCAGATTGTGAAGTTAGCCGTTGAGGCGGTATTCGTTGCGCGGATAGGGTGCGATTACTTCGGCGATAAGTCGGTTCAAGATTTTAAGGAATTAGGAATAAATACAAGATATATAGTCCGCGATAGAAATCGTCCTTCCGGTGCAGCGGTGATATTCGTTGATAAAAAAGGTAGAAACCAAATTGCGGTTGCGCCAAGTTCAAATAGATTTTTAAGTATCAGTGATATAAAAAGGGCAGGCGATGCAATAAGGCGCTCTAAAGCACTATTATTGCAACTTGAGGTTCCGCTTGATGCGGTTAAAAAGGCGATTGAGATTACCAGAGGTTCTGACGTAAAAGTAATCTTAAATCCTGCACCGTTTAAAAAATTAGATAATGCTTTGTTAAAAAAGGTTGACATTTTAGTCCCTAATGAAACCGAGGCAAGGCAATTGACCGGCATAAAGGTAAAAGATATAAATTCTGCAATTAGGGCGGGACGAATCCTCTTGAAAAGAGGAATTAAATTTGTTATAATTACACTCGGTAGTTTAGGGTGTGTTTTAATAGATGAAAGTGGCGCAGAGCATCTGCCAGCGCCAAAGGTAAAGGCAGTTGACACCACGGCAGCTGGCGATTCTTTCTGTGGGGCGTTGGCAGTTGCGATTTCAGAAGGTAAAGATTTAATCGAGGCCGCGAGATTTGCAAATCATTGTGCTGCGATTTCAGTGACTTGCCTCGGCGCCCAACCATCGTTACCGACCAGAAAAGAAGTAGAAAGTTCTTTGAAAAATTTCCTCTAAGGAAGATTTCCTCTCAGGAAAAGAGGAATAGCAAGGAGAAAAACGTAAGTTTGTCTCCTTGCAACAATCCCGGCGGTCGAACGTAAGCCGTGAAGAGGTTAGTTACAAGAGTGAAGTTGGAATTATAGCTCTTTGATTTTACAAGAATGAGGGATTGTTACCGCGGGGTGGAGCAGCCTGGTAGCTCGCAAGGCTCATAACCTTGAGGTCGGCCGTTCAAATCGGCCCCCCGCTACCAGATTCAAAGGCGAAGCTTTTTGCTTCGCCTTTTTTGTGGGACTTAAATTTTAAAAATGGCATATCTTGTGGCGGAGCCGACTGCGCTCCCCTATATTTTTGGTTTGACAACACAAGGCGGTTGTGGTATAAAAAAGTGATAATTCTTCTAAGGAAAAGAAGAACAGTAGGGAGAAAAACTACGTTTGTCTCCCTACAACGCAGCTCGAATGGTTGATTCGTAAGCCGTGAACCCCGCACCAAATTTTGGTGCGGGGTGAAGAGGTTGAATCGGAGTTTTTAGGTTGAACTACCGAGAAGTAGGTTTTGGAAAAATCCGAGACCGTTACAGAAGGTGAAGAAATGGGTTTTAGGTCTATAAAGAAGGTAAAAAGGCTCTCTTATTTTATGGCATTATGGATGCTACTATTAGGTTGCGCGCCAAATTTAAACGCGATGCCGGTTGAGTCAAAAGATGTTTTACTATCTCGAAATTCCCATATTGAGTCCATCTCGAAATTCCTCGCACAAGATGTAGTAAAATCGAAATTATCTAAATTAGGATTAACAGAAGCGCAAGTAAGCGAAAGGTTGAGCCGCTTAAGCGACGAACAACTACGCTTGCTTGCGATGCGCATCGATTCAGTAAAGGCAGGCGCAGACGCCGGAGCTGTTATAATCGCATTGGTAGTCATCGCCTTAGTTATAATCGCAATACTATATTTTACCGATAAGACCATCAAGGTCGAGCCCAAGCATAAGAAATAGCGGCCAAGAATATCCTCAGGGGCCTCTCGAGCCAGAGATTTTTAAAAAGATTACATAGATTAAAGGTGTGATTGTGCGCAGCGGAAAGGGTTGTCTTCTCTTTCGCCACTGGCGGATAAGCTTTCGAGTAGCTTTAATTTTAGTTCCTTCCCTTTTAATAAGTGGGTGCGCTGCCCACAACTTCAGTGCGATAAGACGTGATTTGGGCACGGCTGGTTATGATGGCCATTACATACAGTCGGTGCCGTTTGAAAAACAGACGAGATACCAATGCGGACCAGCCGCTTTAAGCTCGGTTATGAAATATTGGGGTAAGGCAGTTTCGCAGGAGGAAATAGCAAAAACGGTCTATATCCCGCGCCTTCACGGAACACTTGACTTCGATTTAGAGGATTACCCAAAAAATTATGGCTTGTGGGTTCGTAGTTATTCGGCAACTTTCGAAGATTTAAAAGCGAAGATTAAAAAAGATATTCCGCTAATTGTCCTTCAAAGAGAAGTTCCGCAGTTCCTAAATAGATACCACTACTTAGTTGTGGTCGGATACGATGAGCCCAGAGGGCTTGTGGTTGCGCATGCTGGATATAAGCAGGACGCAGTCTTTACGACGAAAGAATTCTTGAAAAAATGGGACGGAACACAGAGATGGGCTCTGCTTGTAGTTGCGCCTGAAAAGATAGATTGGCAGTTGTCAGCCGAAGAACACAATTCGCTTGGGCTGTTTTATGAGAAGCAAAACGATTTAAGGCGCGCAAAAGATAATTACGAGGCGGCGGTTCAGATTGAGCCAAAGGTTGCGACGTTCTATTTTAATCTAGGCAATGTAAATTTGAAACTGCGTAATTTTGAAGGTGCGGAAGGTGCGTATAAAAGGGCAATTGAACTGGAACCGAAATTCGCGGATGCATACAATAATCTTGCGTGCGTTTATTTAGAGCAGAGGTTGAAGTTGACTGAGGCGAAGCAGTTAGTTGATGAGGCAGTTAAGTTAAATCCTGAAGGCAAGGCATATTATTTGGATACGTTAGCAAGTATAAATAAAGTTTTGGAGGCCAAATGATAGACAGATACACTTTGCCTAAAATGGGCAAAATCTGGGAAGACCAGAATAGGTTTCAGAAGATGCTTGATGTTGAGATAAGGGCATGCGAGGCGTTTGCAAAAAAAGGTTTGATGCCAAAGGTTGCGTTTTCAGAGATAAAGAAACGCGCCAGGTTCGATGTCGAACGGATAAAGGAAATCGAGAAAGACACGAAACACGATGTGATTGCGTTTATATTGAATGTCTCCGAAAACGTAGGCGAAGCGGCAAAATATATTCATATGGGTTTGACCTCAAGCGATGTGTTAGATACGTCGCTTTCGCTTCTAATGAGGCAGGCAGCGGATTTATTAATAGAGGACTTAAGGCGATTAAATATAGCGCTCGCGAAGAAAGCGAAGAAATATAAAAAGACAATTTGCGTCGGAAGGACTCACGGGGTTCACGCAGAGCCGATGACGTTCGGTCTAAAATTCGCGCTATTTTACGCCGAGACCCAGCGCAATATCGAAAGGCTTAAAGGGGCAAGAGATGTTATAAGTTTCGGAAAATTATCAGGCGCGGTCGGCACTTTCGCGAATATCGACCCTGCTGTTGAAGAATATGTTTGTAAGAAGTTGGGATTAAAACCGGCGCCGATTTCAACTCAGATTTTGCAACGCGACCGCCACGCCCAATTTTTGACGACGTTGGCAATCATTGGCAGCTCGCTGGAAAAATACGCAACTGAAATCAGGAATTTACAGCGCACCGAGATTTTGGAAGCGGAGGAATATTTCTCAGAGGAGCAGAAGGGCTCGTCCGCAATGCCGCATAAACGAAATCCGGTTACCTGTGAGCGGGTTGCCGGATTAGCGCGGGTCTTGAGGGCGAACGCACTTGCGTCTATGGAAAATATCTCGCTTTGGCACGAGCGGGATATTACGCATTCATCTGTCGAGCGGATTATAATTCCAGATTCATGCATACTTTTGGATTATATGCTCAATACATTCGTTGATATCGTCTCGCATCTGTTAGTCTATCCCGAAGGGATGCTCGAGAATTTAAATAAGACCAAAGGCCTGATATTCTCGCAAAGGGTGTTACTTACGTTGATAGATAAAGGTTTGTCGCGGCGCGAGGCATACGATTTGGTTCAGAGATGCGCCATGCGGGCTTGGAAAGAAAATATAGATTTCAGGGCGATATTGATGGAGGATAATGACGTCGCGCGTTTCCTCGCGCA